>PMNO01000344.1 GCA_003161835.1 Myxococcales bacterium
CGTGTCCGCTTTGCCGGCGACACCAACGTCGGTATGAAGCGCGCCCACAACGAGGACGCCCTGTACCTGCCCGAGTTCGAGCGCCTCGCCATCGTGGCCGACGGCATGGGCGGACACGCCGCGGGGGAAGTGGCCAGTCACATGGCGGTCGATGAGATCGCGGCGTTTTTTCCCAGCTTCCACGACAACCCGCGCCAGAACTGGCCGCATCCCGTGGACCGACAGCGATCGCTCGGCGCGAATCTGCTCGCCGTTGGCATCAAGGTGGCGAACGACAAGATTCGCGCTGCGGCCGAAGTGAATCCCACGCGGATCAAGATGGCCTGCACGGCGGTAGCCCTGGCCATCGGCGACAATCAACTCTCGATCGCCCACGCGGGCGACGCCCGCGCGTACCGCTTTCGGGCCGGGCAGCTCAAACGACTGACCACCGACCATTCCATCCTGGCCGAGATGATTGCCGCGCGCCCCGACATGACGGAAGCGGAGATCGCCGGCTTCTTGCACCGGAATGTCGTGACCAAGGCGATTGGCAGCAAGCCCGAAATTGAGCCGACGGTGACTAGCAAATCTTTCCACGCGGGCGATCTGTATCTGCTGTGTTCGGATGGATTGTGGAACCCCGTCAAGGNNGAGAGGATTGATCGATGCGCTCCTCACCCAGAAGAAGATCGTCGTGTGCGTGGGTCCGGGCGGGGTCGGAAAGACCACCACCGCCGCGGCCTTCGCGGCGCTGGCCGCCCGCGCGGGACGCAAGACCCTCGTGTCCACGATCGATCCGGCTCCGCGCCTGGCTGACGCGTTGGGCGTGCCCTTGTCGTCCGAGCCTACCCCCGTTCCGCCCGAAGTGAGCCACGCTCTGGGCATCGCCCCCGGCCTGTTGCATGTCGCGCGCCTCGATACCAGTCGTGCGTTTGCGCGGTTGGTGGAGGAGCAGGTCGCCGACCTCAAGATGCGCCGCCGCATCTTCGAAAATCCAATCTATCGGCAGATCACCACCACGTTGACTGGATCCCAGGAATATGCCGCGACCTTGGCCTTGTACGATATCGTCCATCGCCACGATTTCGATCTGGTCGTCCTGGACACGCCTCCCACTGCCCATGCCCTGGATTTCATCGAAGCCCCCCGGCGCATCGCGGACGCCATCTCCAGCCCCGCGATCAAGTGGTTCGTCAGGCCGACCGACGTCGGGCGTTTCTCGTTGCAACGGGTGCGTGCGGGTGGAGCCCTGGTCATGGGGCGCATGGCGAAATTCGTCGGCAGCCGATTTCTAGAAGATGTCGCCGCCTTCTTGACCGATTTTCAGCTGGTGCTCGGGGGTTTTCTGGAGCGCGCGCAAAGCATCGAGACCCTGCTGCGGCAACCGGACGTGGCCTTCTTGCTGGTGCTCGCTCCCGAAGCGCCGGCCGTGGACGAGGCCATCTATTTCGCGAAGCGGCTGCGCGGCGCCGGACTGCCGCTGGCCGCGTTCGTCGTCAATCGGGTTCACAGCCGACCGGGCCTGGTGGATGCCGGGGAGATCGCGGCCCGGTTGCGCGACCGGCCCGAGATGGCGGACGTNNGTCTGGGAGGTGCCGCTCCTTGAACACGATGTCAACAGTCTGGCGGCCCTGAGGACCATCGGCGATCACCTGGGCATCCCGCGCCCTTGACCTGCCCCGCGGCGACGCGGCGGGCCCGGCGGGGACGCCGCTGACATCAAGCGCGCCAGCAGATCACCGGCGGAGGCCGGCGCGTCGAGCAGCAGGCCGACGACGCGGCGCTGGTGATTGATCGCGAACAAGCGCCCCGAGGCGTCCGTGATGCGCACCTGGCCGGACGCGGGCCGATCGTCGCGCAGCGGCGCCCCGGCCAGCGCCGCCACCGCGTGAGCCGCCTCGACCGCGAAATCCTCGGCGTTCGTGTCGTCGTCCCAGGTNNGAGGAGCGCGCGATCCCCGCCCCACCCGGCCGCCGCCCGTTCCGCACGATAAGGATCCCCGGCCCGGCCCAAAAAAAGACGGGTGCCAAATTCCCCCAGGGTGTCGCGGTAGACGATGCGCGAGCGATCACGCGCCCGGCGCAGCGGCGCGAGATCGGCCCGATCGGACAGACGGCCATCCACGTTGTCGGGTTTTTCCCCGCGTTCGTACTTCTCTGGGTGCAAGATCTGCTCGGACGATTCGACGGGATGTCGCCAGACCTCGTCGACCGCGCGCCAGGGCGACCGGGCGCGGATGCGCGCCACGAACGTCAGCCCGTCGAGCTCGACGAACAGGCGACTCTGCACATCCAGCGGTGCCCCTTCGGAGCGCTCGGCGGCGAACTGGGGGCGGAGCTGCTCCGCGATCGCCGCTAGCGCGCGCGGCGATGGAAGACCAAACTGGGAGTCAAGATCCTCCAGAGCCTGAGCGGTCGCATCGCCGTACACGATCGCTTGCCGGGCCAGCGTCGCGTCGAAATTCACGGCGCCCGGCACGGTCAACCAGCGCGAAAGACCGAAACGTCGATCGAGCAGGACCTCGGCCACGTCCCGTATCGAGGCGAACCGGCCGTCCGCCAGGTCGGCCCAGTTGGCGACCAGGAGCTGCTCGTGGGCCGGGTCGTATAGGCCCGTGATCTCGGGTTGCGGCGACGTGGGGGGGCGGGCGGGGCCCATCAGGTCGGTATCCAGCAAGCCCAGATGGTCGAACAGGATTCGCCGCGGCGGCGTCGGCGCCTGGTCGGACAGGGAGTCCCGGACGGCAGTCATCTGAGGCCGATCGACGAGACGCACCTCCAGCGGCCGCGTCAGCCGGACGCCCCGCCGAGCGGCGACTCTGGCGGCCGTCTCGTTGGTGATCCGCGCGACCACGCTCTCCACGATTCCGGACGTCGGAACGGAGGCCAAGCCCCCGCCCCCGAACACCAACGCCACCGCGGCCAGCAGCCACGGAAGCGCGAGAGCCATGCCGGCGAGTCTGCGGCAAAGGCCCGCTCACTTCAACGTTGGCTGCCCTGTCGCAATCGCGCAACCTCAAGTGGCGCGGCTTCCGAGGAAGGCGCCACTGCCTTGAGCATGCGCGTTTGGGGGCGCGGTATGCCGTAGGCTTCCAAGCGCGTGACGAAGGTGCGACGGGACACGCCCATCATGCTCGCCGCGCGGGTCTGGTTCCCGGCGCAAGCCCGCAGAGCCGCCAGGATTCGCTCGCGCTCGCCGGTGGCCGGTTCGCCGCTGGTGCCCGCGGCAGCTCCCGCCGAGGCCGAGGTGGCGGCCTCCGCCTGGGGGAGCCTCAGGTCTTCGGGGAGGATTCGGTTGCCCTGGCACAGCAGCGCCGCCCGCTCGATGACGTTTCGGAGCTCGCGAAAGTTGCCGCTCCACGTGTGTCGCCCGAGAGCGCGCTCGGCCTCCGGCGTGATGGTGGGCAGCGGAAGGTGGTCGCGCTCCGCCCATTCACTCAGAAACTGATGGGCGGCTGGCAGGATCTCGGCCGGGCGTTCCCGCAGCGGCGGAAGGTGCAAGCGAACACCCTCGATACGAAACCGAAGATCGGCCCGAAACCGCCCCTCGGCCACCCGGGTGTCGATGTCGCGATTGGTGGCGCAGATGAATCGCACGTCGACCAACCGTGGCGTGACGGACCCGATGCGCAGCACCAGCCGCGTTTCCAGAACCCGCAACAATTTTGCCTGGGCGGCCGCGGACAGCTCACCGACCTCGTCGAGAAAAAGCGTACCGCCATCCGCCGCCTCGATGAGCCCCATCTTGGCCTGCTCGGCGCCCGTGAAGGCGCCCTTCTGAAACCCGAACAGCTCGCTATCGATCAGGGTGTCGCAGAACGCGGCGCAGTTGATGGAAATCAGGGGCTTGTTCGCGCGTGGCGAGCTGTCGTGAATTCGGCGCGCCATCACTTCCTTGCCCACGCCGGTCTCCCCGGTGATGAGCACGCTCACGCGCGACCCCGCGACGCGCGCGACGATATCGTCGAGGGTATGGGTCGCGGGTGCGGTGTACTCCCGCGCCGCGCCGTCGCCCGCCAATTCCCCATCGTTCGCCGACCGGCGTTCAGTCGGGATTGAAGATATCGGCTCGACCAACCTTGGACGAGGAAAATCCGCCGCGCCCCCCACCCCCATAGTTGTGTCCACCGCGTTTGCTTGTCCCATTCTCATCTGCCTCCCCGATCTCCTTCAGTTGGTCGAGCCACTAGAGGTACGCAGCAAGAAGTCAGATCTGACAACGATTGAGTCAGATGTAGTTTCACCGCCCCCAGGCGCGAAATCGCTGGCGGGGGGAGCGGCGCTCGGTTTGCCTTGCTGCAAGAGCCACCGCCCCAGCACGTCCGCCAGCCGGCTCGCTCGCAGAACATTTCGGTCGGTCCCGCCTCGCCGGCAAAAGAACGAGGTGGCGATTCGCGCCGACAGGTCGCTATGGTCAAGAGCGCCATGCAGAACGGGTACGCGCGGAGAGTCAAATTGCTGACAGGTAAACTCGCCACGCACATCCCCCCTTGTCGTTCCGGGATGTAACGGAACTGGCCGCGACCGTCCACCGCGGCAAGGCAAAACCGCCAGCGGGCTGGGGCCCGAATCAGTCGACGCTTGCCGCGTCCGAACCGGCGTCGATGACCAGATCGTGAGACGCATCCGACGCGTCGGAAGTCAGAGCGTCGCCGTTGGGCGACGTCGCATCCTTCGCGGCGGCATCCCCCGCGGCGTCTTTTGCGGCGTCGCTTGCGGCCGCCACGTCACCGACGCCATCCTTGGCGGCATCACTGCCGGCGTCCTTGGCGACGTCACTGCTGGCATCCGCGCCGCCGTCGTCGGACCCCGGCGTGCCCGCGTCAAGACCGCCACTGGGCTTGGACCTCCCGCAGCCACCCCCGAGAACGGCCAGACCCAACATGATCGCGACGATTGCTCCCCGATTTCTCAATGATCCCCCCTCTTTTGGAGGCTCACTGTAACCGCCGCGAAGCTACAGATCCAGTGGCACCGTCAGCCAGCGCGTGCCCGGCGCGAGGGCCCCCGCCAGGGCCGCC
>PMNO01000208.1:0-259 GCA_003161835.1 Myxococcales bacterium
CCCACGCCAAGCAGAACCTCGGTCGTCGGCAGGATGGCCGCCGCGTAGGGGGAGAACTGCGGCAACAGGTGGAAGTTCGCGATCTCGACCGCGAATCCCGCGGGGTCTCGCAATTTGAGAATCCCGGCGACCAGCAACAGACCGCCCAACCCGAAGCGCAAGGCGTACATCGTGACGACAGCGATCACGGCCGGGCCACCGTTGCCGCGCAATCGGGACAAGGCCCCGAGGCGCACGCGAAGCCGCCCCGGTTCCACGC
>PMNO01000208.1:376-5890 GCA_003161835.1 Myxococcales bacterium
CAGGATGTCCTTGCCCGTCAACAAGTCCATGGCCGCGCTGGCAGCGCTCCGCGACGACGCGCAGGGCAGATGGATGGCGCCCGCGACGTGACCCTCGGCGAACGCGTGTGCATCACGTGCGTCCACGATCAGCGCGCGCGGATCCGCGCACAGCTTGGCCACCTCCGCCATCGACAGGACNNGCGCTGGGCGGGGCGAATGAGGCAAGCGGCACCCCATGCGGGTGGGCAGCGTTTATCAACACGCCCAGCAGGGCGCCCGCTCCCAGGAGGGCGGCCGCCCGGGACAAGAGTGCGAACATCCTTCGATTAACGCACGATTTTGGCGGAATATTCCGGCGGAATTTCGGGTCTTCCGGTCGGGGCGCGGAATGCTAAGTTGTCGGCGGCGAGGGATGAATTGGAACAATTGACGCGCGATCAAATGCTGGCTCAGTTCGGCGCACCGGGAGTCCAGAATCCAACGATCGTGGACCTGATCACCCTGGACACCACGTCGGACAAGGTGGTGCTCGTGATGGTCGAACACCGATCGTGGGGGGCAAGCCCGCGCCAGTTTCGCGAGATCGAGGAGAAGATCAACCGCTACTTGGGCTACGCGCTGGACGGTTTCCTGGCCGAACACTACCCGCGGTATGAGGGCAAGGCCGTCCGGATCCGCTTGGACTGCCCCGAGCCTCCGTCCGGCGCCGCAGCGCCGTTCGTGGACGCGGCCAGGCGCGCCATCGAGGCTCAGGGCGTCGAGTTTGTCGTCAACGTCGCGCCGTAGCTGAGTACTAAGCTAAGCTAGAGCGTTTCCATGTACGCGACCAGATCGGCGATCTGGGAGGAACCGAGGCTTGTCGTCGCGCCGTGCTTGTCTCCGCCACCGCAGGCCGCGGTGGTGAATCGATCGGTCAAGGTCTTGGCGCAGCCGTCGTGCATGAACGGTCCCCGTGTGCCGATGCCAATCAGCGACGGCACCTGGAACATGCCGCCGGTGCCAACGTCCACGGTCATGTTGTTGGTCAGCTTGGCGCCCGCGTGGCACGAGGCGCAGGCCGCCTTGGCGTTATCGTTGAAAAGTGCGCGGCCGCGCTCCACCGCCGCTGGATCCGCTGCCGGCGGGGCGGGGATGTGCGGTTGATGATCGATCCAGATTTGGGTCGCATCGAGTTGTTCATTGGCCAGCTTGGGCCCCGACATGCGGCCGACGAAGACGTTGTCCATCAATTGGGGAAACGTCTTCATGTCGCCGTTCCAGTGCAGAGGCTCCGTCCCGGAGATGCCCGCGCCCAGCGACTGGGTGCGTCGCTTTCCCTCGCACGAGAAATCCCAGATGCGACCGTCCTCCGCCCCTTCGGGGTGGCACGAGGCGCACGCCATGAAGCCGCCCGCGTTGCCGTGAAACACGGCGTGGCCGGTATCGACGCGGCTCTCGGTTGCCAGGATCACCTTGCCGCCCGAGCCCAGGAACAGGGCCGCCGGCTCGCGCGTCTGCACCATGACCATTCCGTCCGCGTCGAAGGCAACCGCGATTGGCTCGCCGATCACGTTGGGCACCCCCGGCACGGTGGGGATCTCGCCGGTGCTGGTGGGCATGCAGACATCGACGGGCATGGGATCCGTGCTGCCCATGCTGTTGCCGGTGACCCCTCCCGCACCGGCTGGCACAAAGCCGCCTGCAACCTGGGCACCGCCCGACCCCACGGCTCCCCCGCTCGCAAACGTGATCGGGGGTCCCGCCATGCCGGGGCCGAAAAACGACGACGCAAGGCAGGGCCCATGTCGCCCATCGGTTCGGCAACCGACGCTTTCATCGGTCACGCTGTCGACGTCCGAGACAAACACCCGGGGCAGCCCCGGCGCCGCGCCCGCCTGGGACGCATTCGTGGCATTTCCACTCGCGATGAGCGCGACCCGCTTGCCGTCAGGGGAGATAGCCATGTCCGTCGGCAACACCATCCCCGGGATGGCCGGGGTTGAGGTCGGATTCGATCCCGGCTTCATGACCGTGACCGCCGTCTGCACAATCGCGTCGCAAGGGTTGCCGGTGCCGTAGCCGCCGGGTTGCGCGACCACCTGATCGTCGAGCCCGCGCTGATGCACCATCGCCGCGCCGCCGCCCGGCATGTCGACCATGCGCCAGGCAACCGACGCGCTGAAGAGCTGGTTGTTGTGTGCCTCGAACGAGCGGAAGGGAGCAGGCGTCAGGCGCTTTTCTTCCTTGCCGTTCGCATCCAGCGTCACGACCTGGGCCGATCGGAACCGGCTGACCATCAACCGATCACCGTCCACGACCACATCGCGCAGATCGCGGTCGAGCTTGAGCGTTCGCACCGCGGCGCCGCCCGCGGCGGGCAAGGAAATCAGCTGGCCGTCCGCGCAGGCCACGTGAACGCGATCAGTCTTGGCGTCGTAGGCGATCCCGCGCGGCGTCGCACACACCGCACGCCGACTCGTCACGGCCCAGGTGGTCGGATCGAGCGCGATGATGGCCCCTCCNNGTCGACGACGGTGATCCGATCGCGGTCCGGATCGGCCGCGACCACCGTGTGGCCATCGTGCAAAATCCGCAAGGTTCCGCCGCTGATGGCCGGCGGAGCCACGGCCGGGGTGACGGTGGCACCTAGCTGGGGCTGAAGGGTCGACTGCCCGGGGAAGGATCGTGTGCCTACAGTAGTCGGGACCCCGCCGCTGGCGCCTGATCCGTCGAGGCCAGGGCAGGCAGGGTCAAAGTTGCCGGAGCCGCCTGAACCAACGAAGGTTCCCCGCCATCCACCCGTGCCCGAGAACCCTCCCGTGCCGCCTCCCGTGGCGTCCGGCGGGGGGGCACATCCGACGATTCCCCCCAGGCCAACTGCCGTCACGACCACTCGCAAAAGACCTTCCCTGTTCATCATCATCACGCTGGCCTCCGGGGCGGGCTGAAAAGCAATCGTCGTGCCACGTCGGAGCAAGCACCTCCGCGCGTCACCACCAAACCTTGGTGATGGTTTTTCGACGAACCTGACAACGATGTCTGGATCCGGTCTCAGATTCCTGGGTTCTGTTCGCCCGTCCTGGCCGATTCAGGCCGTTTCGCAGCTTGCCCCTGTTCTCTTGTCTTTCGCCGGTGAAACGCGTAGGAGCCCCTGACCAGAATGTCTGAATCGCATCCCTCAGAGTCGCCCCGGGAGTCGATACTTCGGGACACCGCTGCTGGAGGGTCGGGTTGGAGCGCGGGTCTGCGCCGGCATGCGCCGCTCCTGATTCTCGTGCTCTCGGTGTCGGCGCTCGTGTGCCAGGCGCTCGCGATATCGGGGATGAAGGGGCAGCCACGCTACGACGAGGTGGCGTACGTGGCGGTCTCGCGCAGCTACCAGCGCCTGGGCGGGATCGTGGCCACGATCAAGTGCCACCTCGAGGGGCGTTGCCAGGAAGACAACCGCAGCCCTTTGTTCGTGATGGCGCTGCAGACGATCGCCAGCGACAGCCCCCGCTTTTACGCCGACGCGAAGCTGTTCACGTTGGGCACCACCGTGTTGCTGGGGCTGCTGGGCTTCTTCGCCGCGCGCCGGCGGTTTGGGCCGACGGTGGCGGTGGGCGTGATCGCGCTGTGGTGCTTGATGCCGAGCGTGGGCGAATTGTCCAGCCGCATCTTGCCGGACCTACTGTTTGCCGCGATCATCATGGCGGGGGTGTATGCGAGCGCCGCGTGCCAAGGCGCGGGCGTGCTCGCCTGGCTGGGCACGGGGGCGCTGATTGGGATTGCATACCTGACCAAAGGCAACGGGCACCTGCTGTTCGCGGTGCTGTTCTGCGTGGGTTTGCACCACTACGGTCGCGCGCTCCTCTGGCGACTGGAACCGTACGTGGCCGTCCTGGGTTTCTTTGTCGTGACCTGGTTCCTGATCCGCCGCAACATGATCGTCTTCCACAGTCCGTTTCACAATTTCAACGAACGCCTCCTGTGGCATGACAACTGGGAGGAGACCTGGGCCTATCTGCGCGATCCGCAGAAGAACTCGCTGGGGCTCGGTTTCCTGCTGAAGCGCCATTCGGTAGGCGAGATCCTGGTGCGTGGGCTCAAGGGCCTGGGCCACACCATCGGTGTCACCGTCTACAGCGCGGGGCTGGGCCTCACGTCGCTCAAGCACCCCGAAGCGCCGATGACCGCCGGCACGGCCGTGCCTCGGGCCGTCACCGGTCTGGCCATCATCCTGCTGGGGCTCCTGGGCGTGCGCCGCCACCTGGAGACCGCGATGCGCTTGCACGCCCTGTCGGTGATCTACGCCCTGATTTGGTTCGTGGCGGCGTTCGCATCCGGGCAGCAAGGCGCGGGCGAGATCGGCGTGCGATACGTGTTGCCGCTCGTCGTCGTGCTCACCCCGTACTCCGTTGATTTCGCGATCGCCGTGGCGTGGCCCGCGCTGAAACGCCGCCTGTCGGCCGACGGTGGTTGGTGGCGCGTCCCCTTCGCCGCCGAGACGACCGCGGTGCTGGTGTTGATGGCGCTCCTGGCCGTCAAGCTGGCGTGGTTCGCGCCGTTGGCGACGCGAAATCCCCGGTCGCTCGTCGAGGTGCCGGCGCCGTGGGCCAGGACTTCGGGATGGTTCGCGACCCACCTGATTCCCGGCGAACGATTCGCTTTCCCTTATACCAGCCTCTATTCGACCTTCGACCAGCCTTTCCCCGAGCCGGATCAACGATGGATCTACCTGTATCGCTTGGAACCCAGGCTGATGCTGCGCGATCTTGACCGCGGACTGCGCTCCAGCATCGACGCCAGCCTGGTCGGCCCGCCCGGGCCCATCGACAAGGTCTTCGTCGACACCGAGGACGCCTTGCTGGCGTCGTATCAAGACAAGCTTTCGCCGGCGCGCGACGCGGAGGGGCCGCTTGCGTTTCTCGGCTGGCCACGCTGCTTCGCCGACGGGCGCGCGCCCAGCCGGTTCCTCGTGTTTTGTCGTCCGTCGCGGACGCGGTGATCGGCGCGGATCACCCGATTCGCCCGGTTCGCTACGGTCCGACGAAACAGTACAGGCGACCCGCGCCGCCGCCTGGCGCGGTGTTTGCGCACATGCCCGTGTGGGAGGAGTTCCACGACGTGTACATCATTCCGGTCATCTGCATGGGGCCGAAGCCATCNNCCCTTCTCCGTGAGGAACACGGCGGCGTCGCCGGTGCGGGCGTGCAGGGCGGCCTTGTCGGCGGCGACCATGGCGCCCGCCGAGTTGTAGTACGGCCCGGGCCCAATACGATCGATGGCGTTCGTCGCGGGCGTGGCGATGCTCAGATAGGCGCGCCACGTCTTGGCGCCCTGGCCAACCGCGGCCGCCAGCATCTGGCAGCGCGCATCGGCGCCGGTCAATCCGCCCAGGTTGCCGGTCATGCTGGTGTTGCTGGTGACGAAGAAATTCATCATCGCGCTCGCTGTCCCGCTCGACCCCGCGGCGGCGCCGCCAGCGCCCGAGGCGCCGCCCATCGCCGTGCCACCGCCTCCGCCACCGGTCCGGCCACCGGCGGCCGTGGCGCCCGCGATGCCTCCGCCACC
>PMNO01000172.1 GCA_003161835.1 Myxococcales bacterium
CGTCGTGGCCAGGTCGCAATCAGTCCGCCGGACGGTCGCGGTATCGGCGCCCGTGCCGGCGGCTCGGACGGAACCTCCGATGGCGCAGACCGAGGCGCATCTTCTGGCACGCGCGATCACCGAGTTGCGTCAGCAAGGCGATCCCCGCGCCGCGCTGTCGACCCTGGACCAGTACGCCCAGCACTTTCCTCACGGGGTCCTGGAAGCAGAGTCCCTCCGAGCCCGTCTGGAGGCCCTGGTGGAGATCAACGATCTGAAGACCGCCCTTTCTCTGTTGGACGGCAAGACGACGTTCACCGATCCCCTGGACTTCGATCTGCTGCTGACGCGAGCTGAACTGCGTGCCAGCGCGCATCGTTGTGGCGAGGCGGTCGTCGACTTCGCGCAGATCCTGGAGGCCCGCGCCCCAAGATCCATGGAGCGCGCCCTGTACGGTCGCGCGATCTGCCTCGGCCGGCTGGGCCTCGACGACCGCTCCCGCGCCGATCTGATCACCTACCAACAGGAGTTTCCCCTCGGGAGTTTCCTCCCCGAGGTGAAACGCCTGCTTCTTGGCCAGGAGGTTCGTTAGCCGAATGGGAGTGCCCCGTCACTTCACGGGCGTGTAGACCTGATCGCGGCCGCCGACGGACGGCGTGTGTGGAGCGTCCAAACCCGCTGCGTTGTGGCAGCCCACGCAGATGCTGTTGGGCGTTCCGCTGTTCCCCATGCCGTCGGCCACGACGCCGGCCGCATTGTGCGGTGCCGTGCTGTCCAGCGGAACGCGCTCGTACCAGTACCAGTTCGCACCGGCGGCGCTGTCCGCGTTGGTCTTCGCATAGACCGCGTATCCGACGGGAACCGTGGCATCGAGCGACGCGTAGAGCTCCTTCACGGCGGCGGCGCCCACGGGCCAGGCGGCGGTGCCACCGGCATTGGCCGAGATCTCGCTGTTGGAGCAAATACGATTGAATCCGTGGGGCGACGGATCGCGGCTGGCGTGCACGGCGCCTTCGCATTTCCATTGTTTGTATGATCCGACGGCCAGCCAGGCCTCGACGGCCGCGGCGCCGACCGGCACATCCGTCTTTGCGGCCGAGGCCGCGGAGTTGCTGCTGCCACAGCCCACCGCGCCGCCCAGGAGGACCGTTGCGCAGAAGAAGGGGATTGTGCTCAGCCGAGCTTGGAACCTGGATTCATTCATGGTCGTTCCTCCGATGGCGTTTTGTGCGCCTGCGAAATGCGTAGCGCGTCCCCCAAGATGGGGATTCGCGGTGTACGCGAGGCACCCCCCTCCGGTTACGGAGAAAATTCGCGCGGAGGCTACTCGGATGCCTTGGTGTGGTCCCTGGCCGCCCATGACGTCGCGGCCCCCCGGCAGTCCTCGGGAATCGCTTCCAATGCCCGTGACTCGCACTCGACCACCCGTCCTCGGCAGTCGACCGAGATCTGGCAGCACTCCTCGAACATGGCGCGGATCTTTTCGCGACCACGCTGGACCCGAGATTTCAGCCCCGAAAGGGAGACGCCGAGCATCGCGGCCGCCTCCCTCTGCGTGAGGCCCTGGAGCTCCGTCAGAGTTACGGCTTGCCGGTAAGGTGATGGAAGGCGAGCCACGAAGAGCGCGACGCATTGTCCGAGCTCCAGTTGGAGGTCGGCCGATTCGTCAGCTTCGGTGCTGGCGCGCTGTGGTAGCTCGGCGACTCCGGTGACGGGTGCCCGGGCGCGCTCTCGCGCCGAGTCGGTGATCGCCCGCTGCGCGATCCGATACACCCAACCGCCGAAGCGCTCGCCGTCGTGCAGGCTCGCCAAGCCGCCATGAATTTTGACGAGAATCTCTTGAACGATGTCGTCGACCTCGGCGGCGGAAGCCACACGACGCGCGACGTACGGCCTCAGCCGGGTCTCGATGTCGCGCCAGGCGCCCCGTGTTTCCGATGGAATCATCCGTGTTCCTACGCACAGCATGAAGGTGCGCAGCAGTTGGCGCCACCCGGCTTCGTCCCCTCGATTCGCGCCGAAGCCAGGTAGTCTTCGGAGCCCGGCATGCACTGGCCGATGATGGCCCGGCTATCCGACCGCGGCTCGATCTTGATGCCCTCGAAGCCCGCCTCGATCAGGAGNNTTCCGGGCGAGCTCGACGGGGATCGTCTGGGTCGCGACGACATCCGAGATCGCGATCCGGCCACCTGGCTTGAGTACTCGGATCGCCTCTCGGAACACCGCGCCCTTGTCGGGCGAGAGGTTGATGACGCAGTTCGAGATGATGACGTCGACCGACGCATCCGGCACGGGGAGGTGCTCGATCTCACCCAACCGGAACTCGACGTTTGCGGCCTCGATTCGGCGAGCGTTGTCGCGCGCCTTGGTCACCATCTGGGGCGTCATGTCGACCCCGATGACTCGCCCCGTACGCCCGACCCGGCTCGCGGCCAAGAAGCAGTCGAAGCCGGCGCCGCTCCCGAGATCGAGCACGGTCTCGCCCGAGCGTAGCGCGGCTATGGCCTGAGGATTGCCGCAGCCAAGGCCGAGGTCTGCTCCCTCCGGCACACTGGCGAGATCTTCCTTCGTATATCCCATCGCCAGGCTGCCTTCGCCCTCCGTGCCGCAGCAGCCCACGCTGCATCCAGCGGCTCCGGCGGCGACCTTGGCGTACGCGTCTCGCACCTGGGTCCTCACTCGATCTTTGTATTGGGTGTCCATCGGTACCTCCGAGGGTAAGGACGGAGGTTCCACGAAAAGGACGCAGAAAATCT
>PMNO01000285.1 GCA_003161835.1 Myxococcales bacterium
GCCAACGTGGGAAACGCGGCCGTCAGCGAGGTGGAGATCACGAACCCCGGACGCGCGATCTACACCAAGGACTACCTGGACGTCACGATTCAGGCCCAGGCCACACCGGACTACGAGGCCTGCATCAAGCTGGCGGCGCCCGACGATGTCGGTCCGTGGAGCTGCGGCCCGGCCAAGGTCAGCCTCAGGCACTCGTTCGCCGCGGTGAAAGACACCGGGTACCAGCCGCTCGAGTATCCCGATCGGCAGCCGCTGCTCGACGCAAAGGGCAAGCCGATCTCGGTCGTTTGGGCCAACGACGGCCCCCATTCCTGCGACGACTCGACGTTGTCCCAGACTGGCGGAACCTTCAGCGGCGCCGACTGCACCCGCGTGGGCGCGGACGAATTTAGCAAGTTCGGATTCTTCCGAACCGTGCGCCAGTACTACGATCGCCGGCTGGGAGCCACGGAGCTCTCCCGCAAGTATCTGGCGAATCGCTGGAACATCTGGGACAAGGCCGTCGACAAGGATGCCAACGGCAATCCCAAGACGAATCCCGATGGCAGCGTGGCGCATCTGCCGCGACAGATCCCGTACTACCTGAACGTCGAATTCCCCGACGACGACCAGATGCTGCTCGACAACGCCAAGCAGGTCGTTTCGGAATGGAACGACGCCATGAAACGAACCGTGGCGGGCTTGCAGAGCGCCGCAAAGGCCCTGGCGAAGTCCAAGGCCTCCGACGGAGTCGTTGCCGAGGCCGATGTCATCACCGCCGCCGCCAGCGTCCCGGACATCTTCGTGCTCAAGCAAAACACCTGCAACGTAGCCGGCGTCAAGACCTTCTTGGCCGGCCACCCCGACTTGGTGAAACTCGTCAAGGTACAGACCGCCTCGGTGTCACCCGCGGTCGATCCGGATAACGTCACCAAGAGCAACCTGGTTCCCATTTGCACGGCCCTCGAAGCGTTGACCCAATCCCTGCCCGACACGGACCAGAACAAGTTTGCTTGGCAGCGCAATGGCGATCTGCGCTACTCGTTCGTCTACTGGGTGGACAGGCCGCAGGGTTCATCATCGGCTCCCCTGGGATATGGGCCCTCGTCGGCGGATCCCGAAACGGGCGAGATCGTATCGGCCACGTTGTATCTGTACGGCGCGGCCTTGGATACATACACCCAGTTCGCCGCCGACAGCGTCGACTTGCTGAATGGAAAAGTGTCCGCCAACGACCTGCTGTCGGGAAAACGTATTTCCGACATCCTCAAGGAAACCGCCGCCAATCGGCAGCAGCGAGATGCCTTCGTCCTGACGCCCGAGGCGCGGGACTACGCTCACGCGCTAGCCTCATCGGGCGGCGTGCCCGGTGCACGCCCGGGACTCAATAGCGCCAGCCCAGGGGCGGTGTCGTCGACGTCATCGTCACGCCTGGTAACGGTTGACCCGCTCGGCGTGGACGCCAAGCTCGCGGCCTTGAAGGGCACCCCGCTCGAGCAGCAGATGATGACCGAGGACATCCTGGCGGCCTTCGTGCCCGGCTACATCCCGGGACGGACCAATCTCCAGGACATTGCGGCGGCGGATCTGGCCAAGGCATCACCGGTGAACTGGATGAGTGAAAGCGCGCGCCAGGCCCGTCGGGATCGCGCTCAGAAGCTCGCCGTCAACGGATGCGTCTTGACGGCGGACTTCGCGGACGACGCCATTCTGGGGACCGCGTTGCAGCTGGCCGACTTGTCGGGTGACGCTCTGTTTAAGACCTTGCGCGCCAAGATCTTCCGGGGACTTGCGGATCACGAGATGGGTCACACGATGGGGCTGCGCCATAACTTCGCCGGCTCGACGGACGCACTCAACTACGGCAAGCAATACTGGGACATTCGAACGAACGTCGCGCCCGCGGACTGGTCGAAGAACTCCCTGGACGAACATCAGTACTCGACCGTCATGGACTATGGCGCGCGATTCAACACCGACGTCGCGGGTCTGGGCCGATACGACTACGCCGCCATTCGCTTCGGCTACGGGCAGCTGCTGGACATCATGCCGAGCGCCACCAGCGCCGCCAATCAACTGAGCTACGACCTGTTCTTCGGCGACTACACGAAGATCCCCGATATGGTCGGAGGGGTCGCCAAGGTTGACGAGACGGCGATCATGCCCTACGGCGTCGCGGTGGATAACCTGCAGCAGGGATACCGTGATCTGGCCACCAATGGGGGGCGGTTCTCCATCTTTCCGGAACGGCCCTACAAGTTCTGCAGCGACGAATTCGAGGGGAACTTGGACTGCAAGCAATGGGACAAGGGCGCCAATCAGCAGGAGATCGTCAACAACGTCATCGATCTCTACAAGAACTACTACGTCTTCAATGGATATCAGCGGGGCAGGCTCACCTGGAGCATCGACGCCTACATGAATCGATTGAGCGGCCGGTACTTCAATCGGTTCAGCGAGGCATTCCAGTTCTACTATTTCTTTGGTGACTCGTTCTCGGGAACGTTCCTATCAGACGACCTCCTGTCGGCGGCCATGCTGTCGTTGAACACCCTCGGTGAGGTACTGGAGACGCCCGAGCCAGGGTTGCACTGCGCCACCGACGTCAGCCCGGACGTCCTGTCCATAAGCCAGGGCATCGGCAACCAGACGTGTCACAACGACGCCCCGGAAATGACGATCAGCGTGCCGGACGGCCGGCCGTACTACATCGATTTCTCGGACGACTACTACTACCGCATCACGCGCGCCGGATCGCTGTACGAAAAATTGGCGGCGCTCATAGCGTTGACCAGCACCCAGTCGCGATTCTTCCGCGTCGACAACTTCGCCGACCAGGACCGGTATTCGATCAACTACTACCGCCTGTTCAAGGATCAGATGCTGAATTTGCTGTCCGGGGTCATTCGCAACGACCCAACCGCGTACGGCGGCTACGTATCGAGCGGCATCTACAAGCCGGCGCCGGTGGTCGATCCCAATACCTTCGGAAAAGCGACCTATCCCATGCCCGAGTACATGTTGCCCGGCGCGAAGCGGGTGGATACGCCCGTGAACAAGACCATCCGGTATTACGCGCTGGGGTTGTCCCTGGCCCAGCTCGATTCGACCTGGGATAGCACGCTCGATTTCGCGACGTACACGAACGTGACGCTCAAGGGCTCCAACGATGATGTCACGTACGCTCCCGGAGCTCCCGTGGTCGAGTTCACGGACCCAACCTCGCACTTGACCTATCGGGCGGCCCAGATCGACCCGGTGCGACCGGGCATCGGCGTCACCGTGCTCCAGGAGCTGAACCAGATCGCGGGCGTTCAGGGAACCGCGGGGACTCTGCCCAAGAAGTACGGCACCGTGGGGGGACAAGGCCTGCCGGATTGGTACACGGCGAAGGCGCANNCAGATCTTCAACGCGGTGGACTACAACCTGAACTTTCGGATTGACCTGCTGGGGGACATTCGCACTTTCCGGCACGCGTTCGTGCAGTAGCCCGGCTCCGGCCTCGTTCCCTTTAGCGAAGGTCGAGCTCGAACGGCAGGCGGGCTTCGATGCCTTCGCCTGGTCCGAAGAGATACGGAGCCGCGAGCCGCAACGCCGACCGCAACTGGGGTGACCATCTCGGNNAGCGACCATTTCGGCGGGGCGTCACTGCCGCCGTTCGTCTCGTCGGTGGCGGTGGCCTGGGCCAGGCCGGAGATCATTTGCAGGACGCCCTTCTTCGGCCGGGGCAGCAGGACGAGATCAGGCGTCTCGTCGAATCTCAGGGGAACACCGCCCAGGGCCGCCGCCCGATCGACCGCCGCCATGACACCGCCCATGTCGTCCACCAATCCCCGCGCGCGCGCCTGGGCGCCCGTCCAGACATGGCCCCTGCCCACCTCGTTGATACGTTCGGGCGTCATCCCGCGCAACTTGCGGCCGGACGCGACCGTTGCGATGAAAAGATCGTACAGGTGCCGAATCTTGCTTTCCGCGCTTTGCCGTTCCTCGGGGGTCC
>PMNO01000133.1 GCA_003161835.1 Myxococcales bacterium
GCAATGGTCGGTTGATCAACGGACGGCGCCAACGCCGCCGCCCCAATCACAACGTCGCGCCGGTGCGCACCGCGAGCCGAGCGCTGGCGTGCGACCTTTTCGCCGGACGACACCGGCGCCGAGGCCATCGACACGCCGCGATTCCACCAGTGATCCACACCGCGGGCCGCGATGACCACGCCACTGCCCAGCAACAGACCGGCCGCGATTCCCCAGCGCAGGGCGGGCGCACGCACCCTCCTCAATCGCCCAAGTGTCGTGGCGAGCACCGCGGCGGCGGGCGCGTCGCCCAGCTCGGCGGCCAGACGTGCGCGCACGCGGGCGTGAGCCTGCGGTCCAAACGCTACCCCCGGCACCACGGGTACCCGCCGGAACAAAAGGGCGGCGCGATCTTCTGGATCCGTTCCTCCCGGGCGGCGATGCACCCACCGCGCCACCGGTGCGCCACCCGCCCCGCCGCCGCGATCGGACGCGGACCGCCCGCGTCCTTCGTCTACGTGTACGTGGTCGTCCTTGATCGTCATGGGGTTCCCTTGGCCTCGTACGCCAACAGGCGTTTCAAAAACTGCTGGCGCCCCCGATGGAGCCGAATCCAGACGTTGGAAAGCGATGTCTTCGTGATCGCGGCGATCTCCTGCCCGCTCAATCCTTCCAGCTCGAACAGGATGATCGTGGTGCGGTATTTTTCGGACAGACCGTCGAGGATCTCGTACAGGGTGCCGGCGGCCTCTTTTCTCTCCANNGCCGCCCGTCCAAACAGCCACCACGTCCGGCGCTGCGTGCGACGGCGTTCTTGAGCCACCCGAACCGCAATCTCGTAGAGCCAGGTCGTGATCTTGGCGTCGCCGCGAAATTCGTTCAGGCGCCGACAGGCAATCAAGAAGACCTCGTGGACGACATCCTCGATATCGTGGGTCGGGCCCAGCAGCCTGGCCGCCCATCGGGCCACGGCATCCGCGTGCTGGCTGTAGATCGTCCCCACGTCGAGCTCGCGCGCCGCCTGAAAGGGGGCTCCGGGCGTGGGCTCTTGAGCGTGCGCGCTCGGCCCCTCCAGGGTCCCCGGTTGCGGATAGCGAGAGGGTGAAGACATGACCGGCCGTCCCGACCTATGTGGGTCCAGGCGGCCGAGATCTTACACTTCTTGCTAGGGCCCGAGCCAAAGACTGACGCCCAGCGCCAGCGTGCCCTCGAATCGGGGCAAGGCCGCGGAAGCGTCGAGCGGACGCTCGTACACCACATGCGGAAATAGCCAACCGACCAAGGCGATATCGGCCCAGGCCCGGAGTCGCCCGCGTCCGACCGTGATTCGCGTGCCCGCGCGAACGCCGGGATCCAGACTGCCGTCACTTCCGTTCGACGCGAATCCGGCCCCGCGAATCGTGAGCCACGCCCCCACGGCCTCCGCGTGAGCATCCAGAAGCCAGCCGCGGGATCCGATCCTCGAGCGCCGGTGCGCCCCTAGCGCCAGCGCGAAACGGCGCCAGTGCGCGGAGCCCGACACCAGGGGCGTCGTTCGTTCGGTCATCGCGGACAGGCCCGCATGTCCGCCCCATCCGGTATTGATCGCATCACCAGCGCCGCCGAGGTTGTTGCGGTGGCCTTGGCCGGCGGGCGTCCAACCGATCGTCACCAATCCCCCGAGCGCGCCGCCCGCGGAGTCCGTGGGTCCGAGCGGCGCCAATGCTCCAAGGATGGCGGCCCCCACCTCGATGGACGCCCCCTGCCCGATACCCGCGCCGTCGAAGCGCACGGGCCCGGCCGCCGCGGCAGCTCCGGCGGCAACGGGTGGCGGTGACAACACCTGCCGGGCCGGCGCCGGGGTGGCGCTCGCCGGCACCGAGACCACGACCGGCGGGACGGCTCCGGCCGCGCGAGCGGGCAACAGGGAGAGCGGCGGCATCGCGAGGGGCGGCGGCATGAGCATGGGCGCCGGCATCGCGAGGGGCGCCGGCATGGGCAGGGGCGCCCGCATGCCGGGCGGTGGCGGCATGGCGAGCGGCGGCGGTTGGGATGGGCGCGGCGAACGCGGCAATGGCGCCACTATCTCCGCGAGCCTCCCGGGCCGCGGGGCGGCCGCGTGCGGGGGTTGATCCCCGGCAATCTCCAGCTTGAACTCAGGGTGTACGTCGCTCTCCCAGCTCGCGATCACCGCGCTCGCGGCCGCCGCCAGATCCGCGCAGGCAAATGATCGGGACAGCCAGCGCCGCCCGTCCTCGGCGCCGTCGGAGCGCCGCAGGGTTACGCGCAGCCGCTGACCGTCTTGTTCCAGCTGAGCCACGTCAGGCTCGCCCGCTCCCCCCACCGACGGCAACAGCGCCGCCACAAGGCTCGCGACTTCCTGAGGGGTAGGACAAGGCGTGTTCCCCTGCACCGTTACCATCGGCTGCGCCTGACCCGAGGGCGCCCAGAGCGCGGTCAACGCGAACCAGAACGGAAGCATCACGAGCCGCCACTCCTACCGCACGGAACGGGCATCAGGAAATCGACTGGCCGCGGAACGTGCGCCATCTCCCGCGGGTTCGCCCTGGCCGCGCGACGCGACTGGAACCAGCGGGTGCGACTCGACCGCGACCGCCAGGATCTTCTATAGTCGCGCCGATGCGTGGCGCAGGGTTCGCGGTCTTGATCGTTGCCGGCGGGGTGATCGGGACCGGCGCCTCCACCGTCCAGGCCGCCTCGGACGCGCCCACCCCGAGTGCCGCGCCGGATGGCGCCGAGCCCCATTCTGCTGTCGTGGATGCGGGTGGGGCCGCCACGTTCGAAACCTTGGTGCAAAACGCCGCGGAATCCGCCGCCGACCTCACCACGATGCTGGCGCCGTTCGCGGACAATTGCGACGGNNTCGTTCTGGGCGGTGGTGGACGATCCGCTGGTGATCGCGGTGTCGGAGTTCGACGCCTCGGTGAAGGGATACCATCTGTCAATCGCAGGATGCTTGGCTTGCACGCACCCGGTGACCGTTGGATCCTCCCAGGGCAGCCGTCTGCTCACGTTGAAGGTGCCTGACAAGGATGCGGGGTCGTTGCGGGCGGCCGTGGAAATCAGTCGCAGCTCGGTGGGGTTCGACAGCCTGGGTGAAGCGAAGACCTGGCTCAAGCGGAATCGCCCCGCGTTGCGTACCCAGTTCGTGTTTCAACCCGCGGAGACGCAGTGGACGTTTGGCTCGAGCCGCGGGTACGCGATGACGCTGCTCGGATTGCGCGTGTTCAATCGCTGCACCGGCGAAGTTCTGATCTCGCGCCCGCCATCGACCGGGATCGTAGATCTGCCGGGCGCCGACGACGGATGCGCGGACAGCGGCCACGCCCCCGACGCCGATGATTCGCGTCGCTCAGGCGGCGCGCCGACGCCCGCGGACAGCCCCCTCTCGAAGGAAGACATCGCGCGGGCGATGAACATCATCCGTCCAGATGTGTTCACTTGTTTCGAGAAGTTCCATGTTCCGGGCATCGCGCA
>PMNO01000484.1 GCA_003161835.1 Myxococcales bacterium
GCCCTTGAACATGAGAGTGAGAACATCGCAACGAACCGACGAGCTTTGCGGCAGGCCCTCAGCCGCCCCCACGGAGACCTCGGTCGAAAGCCCCAGAAGCTCGCTGTAGATGGGAGCGCACACGACGGTGGAAACGTCCTCGTTTTGGGCGATGAACGAACGGGAGACAACCACGTAGAACCCTGGTTTGTCGCCGCGTTCCGTGACACGCGCGGCGGTTCTATAGATCTCACCTCGCTTCACGAGCCAGCCTGCTCCCGAATCAACGCCTTCGCCTGGCGCGCCAGTTTTGTCCGATGGGTGTGCAGGATCTGTCGCTCGCGGTCTTCGCGTTCCATCCTAAGTGTCCGTTCCGACAACGCGAGCACGGCTTCGCGTACCACCGCGGAGCGACTGCGCCCTCCGGGTTGAGAGGTCAAGCGTTCGAGGGCGGCCAACGTGTCCGCGTCCAACGTGACGGCTACGGTCTTCATATTGTAAAATATATTGTAAAGACCATATCCTGACAAGGGCACTCGACCCTGACCTGACCTTGGCCCGCGAAGCGCGGGGGTCGCCCACCGGCGGGCGGCGGGGAAGCAGATCCGCCTGGCCACCGCCACCGCCGCCGACACGAGTGGCGAATCTAACGGCGACGATCCTCATGATCGGGTCTAGCGTCGCGGGCAATGGAACCGGAAGTCTGGAGGCGCCGCGCCGGGCTGACTAACCGTAACAGGTGACCTGGGAGAGGCCACCGGACTGGGCCGGGACCTGACAGGTGCACATGTATGTGGTGGTCTGGATTCCGGGAAAGCTGGAGTCCCCGTGAAAGCAATCGTCGTGCCTCGAAGTCGTTCTCACTGTCCTCAAATCTGCAGGACATCGGCGTTGCCGCGAAGCGGCTTCGTCCAACGCCACTTTAACGATCCCGCCGAAGGATGGATCCTTCGAGGCAGGCGCTGAAGATAGGGTGGAATATTGGAGCAGCGAATCGTTCACCTTGTATGGAGACGGCGATGCGGGCTGACGATGGGGATGATGATTTGGGCCAAGTCGAGAAGGGCGTGCGGTCGCTGTGCGAGGTCGGCAGCTACGACGCCGCCGCCACCCGCACGATGGCTGGCTACGGGCGCGAGATCTTCACCTTCTTGAGATCGAGACTCGGCGATCAGGCCGATGCGTGGGACGTGTTCTCGATGTTCTCCGAGGATCTGTGGCGGGGCATCCCCGGTTTCGCCTGGCGCTGCACCCTGCGTGCGTGGGCCTACACCCTCGCGCGGCACGCGGAGATCAGGTTCGTGAGCGTCCCGCAGCGCCGTGCGGAGCGCAACCTATCCCTTTCGGACGTGGCCGCTCCGATGGACGCCGGTTCGGCGGGGTGCGCGCGCAGTTGCACGGCACCCTACCTCCGAACGGAGGTGAAGAATCAGTTCCGCGCCTTGCGCGGGCGCCTCGGGGAGGAAGACCAGCTCATCCTCGTGCTCAGGGTCGATCGGGGACTTGTCTGGAGCGAGATCGCGCAGGTGCTCACCTGTCCGAGCGTGTTGCTCCCGGAGGCCATGCTTGTCCGCGAGGGGCAACGGATCCGCAAGAGGTTTCAGCTCATCAAGGAACGGCTGCGTTCGTGGGCCACCACCGAGGGTCTGTTAGACGTCGCGGCCGTCTAGGCCCGGCGTCGCAGCAGAGAGCCATAGTTGGCGAACGGTGGGGCGGACCTGATCAAGTCGGATCCCGTCGAGAGCTGGCTGCGGGAAGCGGCGGGTGACTCGACGGTGTGCGCGGCGACTCCGCGCGCCCCGCTACGAATCGGCGCATCGCTCGGCCACGGGCGTTTTGTGGTCGGCGAGGTGCTCGGGCGAGGAGGCATGGGGACCGTCTACGCGGTGCGGGACGTCGAGCGGGGTGCGAGCCTGGCCCTCAAGACGATGCTCGACACTGACCCGCAGCGATTGCTGGCATTCAAGAACGAGTTTCGGTCGCTGCGGGACCTCCATCACCCGAACCTCGTCTACCTTGGTGAGCTGTTCGAGGACGAGGGCGAGTGGTTCTTCACGATGGAGCGGATCCACGGCGTGCCGTTCACGCGCTTCGTGCGCCCGCGTGCCCTCGATGCGGATCGACTTCGCGCCAGCTTGGTGCAGCTCGTGGCGGGTCTGAGCACCCTGCACGCTGCGGGAAAGATTCATTGCGACGTCAAGCCGTCGAACACCTTGATCGAACCGTCTGGCCGAGTGGTTCTGCTCGACTTTGGCATGGTCTCGGATGCGCAGGGCGTGCGGCGTAGCCAGCCGGGCTTCGGTACGCTCGCATACATGGCGCCCGAGCAGGCCAGCGGCGAATACGCACCGGCGATCGACTGGTATGCGACGGGCGTCATGCTCTACGAGGCGCTCACGGGTGCGTTGCCTTTCGAGGGGCCCTCTGGGCTCATCCTGGCGCGCAAACAGACAGAAGTGCCGCCGGCCCCCGCTACGCGGGCAGCTGGCGTTCCGTCCGATCTCGACCGGCTCTGTGTCGAGCTTCTCGATCGCCGTGCCGCTGCACGGCCGGACGGTCCGGAAATCTTGCTTCGCCTCCGCGGCGCGACGCGCAGCTCAGCGCCGCCCCGCACGCCGGCCGCCGATCGCGCGCAAAGACCGTTCGTGGGCCGCTCCCACGAGATGGGGCGGCTCAGCGAGGTCCTGGCTCGGGCTTGCACGACCGGCCCGATCATCGCAATGGTCCGCGGCGACTCCGGCGTGGGAAAGACCGCGCTGGTCGAGAGGTTCGCCCTCGAGGCGGGCGCCTCCGCCCGGGTATTGGTGGGCCGCTGCTACGAGCGCGAGTTCGTTCCATTCAACGCGCTCGACGGGGTGGTGGACGCACTGGCGCACCAGCTCGACGAGCTCGATACCGCCGCGCTTGGTCAGCTGATACCGCCGCGCTTTTCGGCACTGGCCCGCATCTTCCCAGTGCTCGAGCGGGCGAGCCGGCGCGCGGGCTCGGGGGCGGAGAGAACAAGCCACCTCCGGGCTCCCGAGGCACGCCGCGAGGCCTTCGGCGCCTTCCGCGAGCTCCTATCGCGCCTCGCCCGGCGCGCTCCTCTGCTGATCATCATCGACGACCTGCAGTGGGCGGACACAGACAGCCTGGCCGCGATCGACGACCTCCTGCGGGGGCCGGTGTCGGCGGCCATCTTGCTGGTCGTCTTGGCGCGCTCGGGGACCGAGCCGCCGCTCGTCCCGTGCGAGCTCAGCATGATAGATCTCGAAGCGCTTCGGCACGACGAGGCGACCGAGCTGGCGCGCCTGCTCATCGACTCGAGGGGGAAGGACGGTGTGCCCGCTGGATGGTGGCGCGATCCGGGTCACCTGGCGGAGGAGGCTGGGTGTCACCCGATGTTCATGGACGTCCTTCTGCATCATGCGCAAGCCACCGAGAGGCGCTCCGACGTCACGCTGGATGAGGCGCTGGCGGATCGGATCACCATGCTTGATCCACGCGCACGCGACCTCATCGAAGTGGTCAGCATCGCCGGGCAGCCGTTGCCGCCGTCCGCGGTGGGGCGGGTGACAGCCCTGCCGCCCGAGCCCATGGCGCGGGTGGTGAGAGGGCTGCAAGCCAGCCGCCTGGTGCTCACGCGCCGGACCGGACCCGAGCCCTCCATCGTCGAGCCGTACCACGATCGCGTGCGGCGCGCCGTCGTGACGTGCATGCCGCCCACGCGCCAGGCCCACTGTCACCGGCGGATCGCCGAGGCCCTCGAGAGCCTGGCACCCGAACGGTCGGAAGCGCTCGTCGTCCACTGGCAAGCCGGCGGTGACGGTGCCCGCGCACGGCCGCACGCCATCGCCGCCGGGCACCGCGCGCGGCAAGCCCTGGCGTTCGATCGGGCTGCGAGCTTCTACCGGGTCGCGATCGACCTCGGGCTCGCTGCCGGCTCAGGCGCCCCCTCGCAGCTGCATCGATGGCATGCGGAGGCCCTGGCCAGCGCCGGCCGCGGCGTCCAAGCAGCGGCGGCGTATCGCGCGGCGGCCGTCGTCGCGCCGGCCGCCGCGCGCTGGGAGCTGGAGCGATGCGCGTCCGAGCAGCTCCTTCGCGCCGGCCACCTCGAGGAGGGACTCGGGGCGATGGACGGGCTGCTCGCGCCACTCGGCATGGCCCGGCCGCGCGGTGTCGCGGCTGCGGTGCGCATGCTGCTCGGCGAGCGCCTCAGCGGAACCTGCGAGACCCTGCGTCGGCNNACCGTCGGCGGCTCGCGCCGCGCCGCAGACTCGCCGGGCCGGGCCTCGATCACCGTGTGGACACCTGCTGGGCGATGGCCGTCGGCCTGTCGCAGGTCGATCCGGCCGCCGCAGCCATCTTTCAGCTCCGGCATCTGCGCCTCGCACGCCGGCTCGGCGACCCGGTGCGCATCGCGCTTGGTCTCTGCCTGTGCGCGCCCCCCGCGGCGGCCGCGGGCCCCGCGGTCAAGGCCCACCTGATGCTCGCCGAGGCGCGCGCGCTGATGCGTGGTCGCAACGATCCTCGCGGCGACGGCTATCAAGCGCTGGCCGAGGGCGCCGTGGCGTTCATGGGCGGAGATTGGGACGAGGCACTTCGCCGAGGTGAGCAGGCCGCGGCGCTGTTTCGCGAGAGCAGCGCCGGCGTCGGCTGGGAGATGGCCAACGCCCAGCGCTTCGTGCTCGATTGCCTCTGGCACACAGGAGAGCTACGTGCCCTCGCGGGTCGGGCCCGCAGCACCTGGCAAGAAGCGAGCGCGCGCGGCGACCGTTTCGCGGCGATTCAGCTCGAGACCACCGTGCTGCCCGTGGTGCACCTGAAGGATGACGATCCCCACTCGGCGCTCGACGTGCTGAAGACGACGCTTATCGGGTGGCCAGAGACGGTGCTGTCGATCCAGCATTGGCAACAGACTCAGGCCAGGGTGCTGATCGAACTCTATTGCGGACGGTTCCTCGAGGCGCTCCATCTGATGGAACATCAGATCGATAAGCTCACACGCACCGTGCTCTCTCGCATCAGGCCCGTGCGGCTGTTCACCTTGTTCCTTCACGGCACCGCGCTCGTCGGCGCCGCGCTCGACGCGAGGGGCGGCGCGCGCGACGCGATGATCCGCAAGGCGCGGCGCGACGTCGAGCGGATCCAGCGCGAGCAGGTCTCGGAGTGCGCGGCCTTGCTGCGCGCGCAGATCGCTGTCCTTGGTGGAGACCGATCGGCTGCCATCGACGACCTGGCGTCGGCCCGGCGGCTGTTCGCGGAGCGTGGGATGAAGTTGTTGAGCGCGGTGGTCGCCTGCGGGTGGAGCAAGATGGTGGGTCGTTGCGCGGGTGAAGAGGTGAGCCTCGAGGCGCAGCGCTTCATGTCGGCGCAGGAAATACGGAACCCGGAGGGGTTCGTTCGAATGTTCGCGCCCGCCCTCAGTCTCGCGCCCGCGGAACGGCCAGGGGGACCCTGAGCCGTGATGCGTGAACCGCACCGGAACGACGCCATCGTCCGTCTAGATCCCGCCTAAGCCTTCACAACCCGGGCCGAGCCTCTCTTCTCTGTGGGGCCGGATCGCATTGTCTGGAGAGACCAGACGGTGAAGGCCGGGCACGGGGCATCGACCACAACGGCTCGATGACTTGTGCCCACCGCGCCTCGACGAACAAGGAGACAACCATGATACGTTCATTGCTTCGTAGTGCTTTCGCTGCGTTTCCGGGTGCGGGTCGGGATCACCAACACACCATTGTGGCCGTCGGCTCGCTGCTCCTCCTGGTGTCGAGTTCGGTCCTCGGGTGCGCCGACGTCGATCCAAACAGTGAAGGCGTCGCTCCCGCGACATCGGCACTGGCGTCATGCCCGCCGGAAAGCAGCTCGCCCGTATGCAACCCCGACCACGATCCCGAGACTAGTCAACTCAGCATCGTGTCGCCCGTAGTCGGCGGACCGTCCTGGGGTGCGGCGGCGGACTTGAAAGCGAAATGGATCGGCGCTGCGGGCAAGACCAGCACGTTGGTCTGGACGATCACCTTCGATCCCGACGGCGCCGGGCCCCAGTTGAGCCAAACGTTGACGCTGGCCTCCGGCACTCTCTCGTCACCTTGGGTGAGTGGCAACCTCGTTCCCTTCAATTCTTGTGTCGAAACACCAGCAACGATAACGATCCGGGGACGAAATGCCATGAACGTCTTGGTTTCCAGCAGCGTCCCTATTGGCCTGGAGAACGAGGCCTGCTGGATAAACTGACGGGCGGATAGTTCGCTCGACCGCTGTAGCGGGCGGCTTGGCGCTCCTGCAAAAAGGCAACATACGTCGGAACCGACCGGGCGGGATGGTGGACGCGCCGATACCGAACATAGGCCTCATGGTCGGATACGCCGAGTACAGTCGAGCGGTCTGTCGCGCCGCAAGCCAAACCGTTTCTGGTTTTCGGCTAGAGCAACCCCCGTTCAGCCGGAGGCGGTGAGACTATCTGTATGCCATTGACGGGGGCCCGCTTGAAATCGCCCGTAACGGGGGTCGCAATGAGCGAGAACGCTGTGCCGGTGACGTTGTGAAACACGACATAGTTACCGGTGCCGTTGTTCTGCGCCACCATCTGAAATCCGGCAAACAGTCTTTGGGTCGGACCGCTCTGTGACACCGAGATGCTGGTGGCCCCTATCGTGTATTTGTAGGTTCGCGTTTCGGTCGCCAACGCGATGGCGCCCCAGCAGTAGACATAAACGTCGTAGCCCACACTCGCCATTGATTCGGGCAAATTCGCAACCATGACCGTCGCAGGCAAAGTACTCGATGTGGGATCGAGATACCCGTCCATCATGATCGCGTCGGGTCTCGCATCGCTCAGGTCGATTCGCCACACGCCGGGCGCCGTGACCGCGGTTGGAGGTGAGCTCCAGGTCAGCTTCGTGGCGGACAATGTTCCGTCGGATAGAGTCAGAGAGGGCAGGACACCCGCAGGGCCGGACGCAGAGTTCCAGTGGGCGGCCGGTTTTGCGCCCGCGACGTCCGTGGATCTCAAGGTCGGCGCCGCAACGATTCCAGCCGCGCCGACCGCCGCCGGCAAGCCACCCACGAAATCGATGCTGAGGACTATCGGGCCGGTGGCTCCGCCCGCGCCCGCTGTGCCCCCGCCCGTCGCGCCGAGGTGGCCCGCCGCTCCTCGTGCTTCGCCTCCGGCACCGCCGCCTCCACCCACGATGCCTCCGCCCGCGCCAATTGCACCCGCNNCCCCGACGGCTCCAGAGCCGCCGGTGCTTGCCGCACCGGATTGCGCGCCGCCGGTCGCCGCGATGCTTCCGCCCGCTGCCAGGATGAATATGTTGCCGCTGCCTCCACTCGCTCCCATTCCGCCTACCCCCGCATCGGGCGTAAACATGCCGCGACCGCCTGCGCTTGCATTGCCCGAGCCCGGTGACCCCGCATCAACGGCGCGTTTCTCGAGCGCCGAGTAGTCGTACATGCAACCTGTAAAGAACAAGAGAGCCAGTATGCTGACGCGCATTTTTCAACCTACCTATCGCGATCTCGTCGGCCCTGCCCGGGAAACGCGCTGAACGTGAGAGCGCGCGTGCGGAAAGGCATCATGGGAAGATGACATCACGAATAGTAGCAGGGCAGCTCCGCACGGCTACATGTCGGGTTTTATCGGCGACGCAGCGAGGCAATGCCCGTTGTATTCACACTCCCTCGTGTGGCGGGTGGTGGCCTCGGTCACTCGCGCTACGGCTAAAGGCTGGGTGGTGGTCTCCCGCAGCCCTCATCGTCGTCGTCCTGCTAACGGCCTAGAATTCGCCCATGAGGGCAACCGCAGGCGTGAAAAGCCAGCCCCCGAAGTCGAGCCCGGTCCGCGCCGCTGAAACCGTGGTGACCGCGTCGCCCGAAGCCACGAGCTCGAGCACCGTCAGCTCGAAGCCGATGAACAAGGCTCGATATCCGAATGCCAGCCCCCCCTGCGCACCCCAGTAAATTCCCCGCAAGGTCAGGCTCGCCGACGCCTTCTCCCCGTTCACGAGATCGAGTTCCGCGCCGGCACTCACGTGGGTATAGGCGAGCTTCGGTCCTCCCCATACACGGAACCAGCTGCGCGAGGTCCCCACCTCGAAGGGCAAATCGACCATCCACCGCTGAACGCCGTGCAGATGGACGACGGGCAGCACGTCGCCGATCGATGCCACCTGCCCCGCATGAGATACGCCCACTCCTGCAACCAGATCGAAGGGTCCCGCTGTGCGCCGGAGAATCTGCAATCGACTGCCGAGTCGCCACGCGCCGCTCGCGTATTGCAAGTTGACTTCCGTATCGTCGCGCACCGAGTACGCTGCGGACAGGTGGGGACCCACGGATGGAGGGCTGCCCACGAAGCTCGCGCTGGCCTCGAAGAGCTGCAGTTTTTGCGGCGCAGTGAGCTGCTGAGTCGCCGCCGCCTGGGCGAGTGCGCGCGCAGCGTCCACGGTACGGCTCACGGTCCCCGTGGGGATTCCAATCGCGACTCCTGCGGCGACCTGGACATGCCCCCGGGGGGCCACTTCCGCCGGTTGCAATCCAGCCAGGGAAGGCGCACATGCCCATGCACAGGGCAGGGCGAAGGCGATCCATATCGCCGCCGTTCCCCCGCCGGCGGCGACGGGCAGAAGATCCGACGCTTGTGATGCGACCCGGGACTCAGGCACGTCCGACCGGAGGGTGGCCGAAGAGCCGTCGCAGCTCCTCCTTGGCGCGCTCGAGCGTAGTGCGCCGAGTTGAGGAGAGATTCTTGCCAGCCCGGTTTTCGTAGCAGGTCAGCATCGACATCGCCGATTGGAAGGCAGAGGCTTTGCGGCGGCTGCTGTGCGCAGAGGAGGCCTTGAGGGCATGGGCAATCCGTCGGGCGGTCGACGTCATCGGCATGGCGATTTCATTGGGGAGAAAGTGCGCCCGCGAGGCAACGGCTCCCTTCGGTAACCTTTCAGTCGCGGCAATGCGCGTCTCACGCGCTCCCCTGCGAAGCTGCATCAAGCATCAGATCAACCGGCTCGGCGTGTACTGCCTCAGCCAGAACGTGACGGTCTCACCGCCGTCCTACAGACACGGCAAGGAGCGTCGCGATACCGAAACGAGAGCGCCGATCATTCACGACTTCGCCTGGCGCACCCCTGTTAGATCCCCCGCGGGGCGTGCCTCGCGGACAAGCTCGGGGGTCTCAACGCGACTACTGACAGACCATGACTTGAACGGCCGTGCAGGCGGTGCCGATGCAAAATCTCGACGTCGATTGGCAGGTGCCGTGCAAACACGTGCTGACGCCGCCATCGGCCGAGCAGTCGACCGCGCAGCTACCCTTCTGGGTGCAGATGAGGTTCGGCGAAAGGCACGTGCTGCAGCTGGTACAACAGGGAGCACCCTCCCGGCCGCACTCCGAGCCGCCCGAGCCGCTCGGTTCGGGGACGCAACCGCCGGTCCCGGCCATCCCTCCAGCACCCGCCCCGGCCGTCCCCCCGGCCCCCGCTTCGGGATGAGCCCCGGAGCCCCCATTGCCGCTGCCGCCGGTC
>PMNO01000694.1 GCA_003161835.1 Myxococcales bacterium
TTTCGGCGGGACCAAATCGATGTCGTGGTGGCCACCGTCGCGTTCGGCATGGGAATCGACAAGCCCGATATTCGCTACGTCATTCACCGCGACATGCCCCGGTCCATCGAGGGCTACTACCAAGAGATAGGCCGCGCNNCAGGGCGGGCGCTGCCGCCATCAAAGTGTCACCAGCTATCTGGGCGAGGCGATCACCGCCTGCGGAGCGTCGTGCGACGTGTGCACGGGACACGACGTCTTGGCCGCGTGTGACAGCCTGCCTTCCGGCACCGGCCGACGACCCCGGAAAACCAAGGCAGGCGTCATCAGGCCGGGGGCCGGACGTCCCGAGAAGAACGACCTGCCTGCGCTCCAACCCGGCCGATTGCAGGGCCGCTCCGAGGGCAGGCTTCCCGGCGCGCCCGACGACGGTTCGACCGCTTCGGACCTGTTCGCCAAACTGCGGAACCTGCGGCGGCAGATGGCCGATGTGCGCGGAATCCCCGCCTACATGGTGTTCAGCGACGCGACGTTGATGGAGATGGCCAGCGCTCGGCCACAAACACCCGAAAAGTTGTTGGCCATTTCGGGGGTGGGACCCAAGAAGCTGGCCGCCTATGGTGAGGCCTTCCTGGATCTAACGCGTGACATGTCGCCGGACCTGGGGTAAGCCGCAAAGGTGGCACCAACGAGGTAGAGGGGCGCATGGACTTCGCCGAAATCAGCTTGTTCTCGCATCTGGTCGCGCGACCGGAGTCGGACATCGATCTGGCTCGGGCGGCGTTGCTCGTCGCGCTGCCGGAATACCCGGGCCTGGACGTCGCCAGCTACATCGAAGAGCTGGACCGGATGGGCGCCACCGCCGCGCTGCGCATCTCGGAATCCCGCGGGCTGCCGCCGCTCGGGAGCGTGATTCGCTACCTCTACGAGGAGCTCGGGTTTCACGGCAACACGACCGACTACTACGACCCCCGGAATAGTTTCTTGAACGAGGTCCTGGATCGCCGCACCGGGATCCCCATCAGCCTGGCCCTGGTGTTGACCGAGATCTGCCGTCGGGTGGGCATCGACGCGCGTGGGGTTTCGTTCCCAGGCCATTTCCTGGTCCGGGTGAGCGACGAGGACGGCGATATCATGTTCGTCGATCCGTTCGACGGACGTCTGCTCGACGATCGCCATCTGGCCGAGCTACACGAGCGCGCGATTGGCAAGGAGGCGCCGATCGATCCGCGGGTCCTCGAACCCGCGACCAAGGGACACGTGCTGCTGCGGATCCTCAACAACCTGCGCGCCATCTACGAGCGGGCCGGCGATCAGGATCGGTTGCTGGGCGTGCTCGCGCGCATGCAGGTCTTGAGTCCCGACGACGAGATTCATGGGCGCATCCGGCATCTGGCCCGCCGGGACGCCACCGGTGGCCCGTCGCTGAATTGACGACGCGCTTGCCGCGTTCGCTATCATGGCGGCCCATGAACCGGGCCTTGATGCTGGCGACCGTGATCCAGATCGCCGGGCTATCACCGCCACCGTCGCTGGCAGCCGAATCCGAACCGGCGCCCGCCGGCGCTGCTCCGATCGGCGCCGACCGCCCGGGCGCGGCAGCGGCGGGTCTGGAGGCCCAGCCGGAGCCGGATCACCAGACGCCCGTGCCGTTCAGCGACCCGAGTTTCGGACCGCGATACCGGATCGAACGCATCGTGGTGCGCGGCAACCACAAGACGGAATCGGCGCTGATCTTGGGCGAGATTGGCCTGCACCCAGGTGATCTGATCGTGGCCTCGGACGGACGCGTGGAGGCGGCGCGCATCCGACTCCTGTCGCTCGGTTTCTTCCTGGACGTCCGGCTGGCGCTCGGCAAGGGCACGGGACGGGGCGACGCGGTTCTGAACATCGACGTCGAGGAACGCGGCACCGTGATTCTGAACGCCCTGTATCTCGGCTCGAGCGCCGCGACGGCGTTCTGGGGGGGCCTGGACGTCGCGGAGAACAACCTGCTCGGACGGGGGATCAGCCTCGGCACCGGGTTCGTCGCGTCGTCGCGTCCTGATGTCGCCGAGGCGGATCGCGATCTGGCTGCCCGTATTCGCACCCTGGTTCCCCCGCTGGGCGGAACGGGGCTCATGCTCAGCGGAACCGGCCTCATTGTCTCGGGCAGCGAGTTCTTCCGCGTACAAGGCCCCGACGACAGCGCCGACCCCAANNAGGGTGTTCCTGGACTTTCGCGAGGAGGGCCTCAGCACGAGCTTGCCCACCTTGCGTGCGGGCGTCGGGGCGGGGGGGGCCGCGATCCCGGTCCGTTTCGGCGTGCCCGAGGACTTCAGCCGAATTGGCACGGTCACGGCGACCATCGACTACGACACCCGATCCGATCCTCTGGTTCCGCGCGCCGGATCGCATGCGGCTCTGTCGGTCGAAGGAGCGACGAGTAGTTTGCTGTCCAACTTCGAGTTCTTGAAGCTGGTTGTGCAGGGATCGTTCTACCGGCCGACCCACCGGGGACACATCATCGGTCTGCACACGTTTGGCGGTGCGCTCTTCGGCGAGGCGCCCTTCTTCGATCAATTCTTCATCGGTGACATGAACCTGCTGCTGCCGCCGCGCGCGTTGGGGCTGAACTTTTCGACCCAACCGTCGCGGGGCATCTTGGGAGCGGCCATCGCCGGCCATCGCTACGACAATTTCGCGGCCCGCGTTCTGGTGGAATACGCGGTGCCACTGTGGCGGCGGCATCGCTTGGTCTATAGCGGAGACGCCTTCGTCGCCCTGGGGGCGTTCGGGATGGGCAGCAAGGGCGCCTTTCGCGATCCGGCGCGTACCGGCCTTGCCGCGTGGCCGGTGGACATGACGGGCGATCTGGGCGTCCGGCTCGACACCATGGTCGGCGTCTTCACGTTGTCGTTCGCCAACGCCCTGGGGCGGATTCCGTTCTGACGACCATGACCACGCATCGGTGCGCATGGCTGACGGCGGCCTTCATGGTCGCCGGCGCGTGGCTCGCGCCCGGATCGCGCGACGCCCGCGCCGATCCGCTGCCGGTGCGCGTGGTTGGCGTCGACGCCCAGGGCCCGAGCCTGGTGGTATCCGTGGGACTGCAGGATCTGTTCACGGCGGAGGCGCGTGACCGCCTGACGTCCGGGTTTTCCACCCGGGTCCTGATCCGGGCCTTCCTGCGCCGGGAAGGCGATCCGGTTCCCGTCGCGGTCGCGATTCAGCGCGCGGAGATCGTCTACGATATCTGGGACGAAAAATTTCGCGTGCGCGTGACCCACGGCCCGGGAACCGATCGGACGATCGAAACCGCACAGGTGGCGCAAGCCATCACCGCGGCGACCGTGCTCTGGAGACTCCCGATCACGGAGCGCGCGCGCCTTGCGGCGGGCCAGCGCTACTTCCTGGCGATTCGCGGTGATTTGAACCCACTTTCCCAGGAACTGCAGGCGGAGGTGCGTCGCTGGTTGCGCCAGCCAGCCGGAGCGCAGAGGCGGCCGGGAGCGGGCGGCGGCGACAGCTTCTTCGGCTCCTTCGTCACGGTGTTCGTGAACCCAAGAATCGAGGACAGCGAAAATCAAGTCCGATTCCTGTCCCAGCCTTTTGGGGGCGAGGCGCGCTGATGGATGCGTCGACTTTGCGCCCCGCCGCCGGTCGGACACGGGCGCGACGCCGCGCCGGTGTGGGGTTCTTCAAGCTTCCGGGTCGATTCGAGTGGAAGATACTGGCGGCGGTCTTCATCGTCGCCATCTTGACCCTGGGCGCGACGGGGTATTTCTTGTCGCGCACATTGGGGACGGTGGCGGCCATCAACAGCCGCCACCAGCAAGACGTGCGCGATTCCCTGGGCCAGGCCCTGGACGCGTACCGCATCACTTTTGCGCAGGAAAAGGACAACTTCCGCGCGCGGACCGATGCCATCGCTCACGGGGATCTCGCGCGCGCCGCCGACCTCGCGGGCATCCCGGCGCTCTTGCGGGCGCGCATCATCGCCGGCGATACGGTCGTGGACGAATGGTCGGTGTCCGCCGCGGAGCTCGATCGGGCGCGGGAGGCGCCACCGAATCTGGTCGAGCTCCACGGGCCGCGCGATCATGGTCCACCGCGCATGCTGGAGCTGACTTTTGGAATCGATCGGCAGCTCTACGCCAATTTCTTGTCGCTGCGGCAGGCCATGGAGAAGGAACGAGAGCTGGACCGGGTCCTGCCTCTGCTGCTCCCGGGGGTCTTCCAGAGTTTGCTGGTGGAATTGATAGTGGTGCTGCTGCTGGCCACCGGTATCGGTCTCCTGGTCGCGCGCCGCGCCACCGGACGGGTGGCAGCCCTGCGCGATGCGGCCTCACGCGTCGCCTCGGGTGATCTGTCGGTGCGCATCGCGCCGCGGGGCCGGGATGAATTGGACCAACTGGGCCGGGCGTTCGACCGGATGGTCGGCGAGCTGGGCGAAGCCCGATCGCGTCTGGAATACCTGCAAAAGGTATCGGCCTGGCAAGAGGTGGCGCGCCGGCTGGCCCACGAGATCAAGAACCCTCTGACCCCAATCCAGCTGGTGGTTCAGCAGCTGCGCTCGCAATATCGTGGTGACGACGCCACGTTTCGTCAGCTTCTGGACACGGCGGGCGACGTTCTGAGCGAGGAGATCGGGGCCATCCGGCGCCTGGTCGATGATTTCTCGGCGTTCGCGAAGCTGCCCAAGGTGGAGCCGAGCCCCGTTGATCTCGGGGCACTGATCGAAGACTTCGCGCGCGCCCATCCCGAATGGCAGCCTCACCTCGGCACGGAGCACCCGCAGCACCCTGTCGAAGCGATGTGCGATCGCATGTTGCTGCGTCGGGTCCTGACCAACCTGGTCGAAAACGCCGTACAGGCCTCCGCGGACGCCGGCCGTGTGCCCGCGGTCAGGATTTCGGTGTCTCGCGACGATGAGGTGGGCACCGCTTCCATTCACGTCGACGACAACGGTCCCGGCGTTTCGTCGATCGACGCCGCGCGCATCTTCGATCCGTACTTCACGACCAAGGAGCACGGAACGGGTCTGGG
>PMNO01000200.1:0-203 GCA_003161835.1 Myxococcales bacterium
GCGATTTGCAGGATCTCGGTGCGTCGATCGATCGGGCACCTGATCTTGAGCAACGCGATCTCGGTCTCGATCGCCGCCTGGCCCGTGTGATCGATGGCGTGGACCACGTCGATCAGCTTGGTTGTTTGCCGGATGATCTGCTCCAGCGTCTCTGGATCGCCGCTGCAGGTGATCGTGATCCGCGAGAAACCGCCGTCGGTCAT
>PMNO01000200.1:253-417 GCA_003161835.1 Myxococcales bacterium
GGGATCATCGGGAAGACGTTGTCTTCCTTGACGACCTCGGCATCGATCAGGCAGGGACCCTCGTTGTAGTCCATGGCTGCCTTGATGACGCGGTCCACCTCGGCGGGACGGCGCACGCGCCACGCCTTGACTCCATAGGCACCGGCCAGCTTCACGAAATCGGG
>PMNO01000200.1:513-7132 GCA_003161835.1 Myxococcales bacterium
GCCGCCCACATCTGGTGTTGCCCCACGTCGGTGGTCAGGATGCAATCGCGCCCCCCCAGCTTGTCCAGGCGATCCAGAACGTACTGGGCCTTCAGGCCGCCCTTCTTGGTGTATTTCAGCGGGTACTGCTTGCGCCAGCCCGNNACGATGCACCAGACCTTCTTGTCCGGGTTCGCGAACTGCGCGCCGATCGCGGCCGGAAATCCATAGCCCATCGTCCCCGCGCCGCCCGATGACAGCCAGTGACGGTTCTTGGTCGTCAAGCAGAACTGAGCCGCCCACATCTGGTGTTGCCCNNTCTTCCACGGCCAGTCGCGCATCGCCCGCGATCGCCGCGTCGGGTCTGATGATCTTGTTGAATTCCGACGCATCGACGTCGATGTGGATCTTGCTCGCGCCAACGCAGAACTCGGACAGCTTGCCGGTGATGCGATCGTCCCAGCGCGCGCCGATGGCCACGATGCAATCACANNTGATGCAACGGATTGTCCTCGGGAACCGCACCCTTGCCCAGCAAGGTGTTCACGAGTGGTGCTTGCAGCTTTTCCGCCAGGCGCAGCACGGCCGGGCCGGCGCCCGAGATGACGGCACCATGCCCGACATAGAGGACCGGTTTCTTCGCCTTGGCGAGCAGAGCCGCGGCTTTGCGCAAGCCGGCGGGATCGGCCTTGCCGGGCGGGTTGTAGCCGGGAAGATCCAGCGTCTCGACGAAATCCGCGGTGCATGGGCCGCTGGTGATGTCCTTCGGCAGATCGATCAGGACCGGTCCGGGGCGGCCCGTGGTGGCGAGGTGGAACGCCTCGCGCGCGATGCGTGGAATGTCGTTGGCGTTCTTGACCAGGTAGGAATGCTTCACCACCGGATAGGTGATTCCGGTGACGTCGGCTTCCTGAAAAGCATCCTTGCCCAACATGGGCGAGATGGTTTGCCCGGTGAGCACAATCATGGGCACGGAATCCATCAGCGCGGTCAACAGGCCGGTCACCGTGTTCGTCGCGCCAGGGCCCGACGTGACCAGCACGACGCCCGGCTTGCCCGTGGATCGCGCGTAGCCGTCGGCCATGTGCGTCGCACCCTGCTCGTGGCGCACGAGAATCAGCTTGATCTTCGAATCCACCAGCGCGTCGAAGATCGGCATCGCGGCCCCGCCGGACAGCCCGAAGATATATTCGACCCCCTCGCGTTCGAGACATCGAATCAGCTTCTCGGCGCCCGTGGGCGCGACGGCGACTGGGCCCGTCTTGACTGGCACCGTCGTCGTGCTGGGTGCCTTGGCCATGGGCACCGTCGGCTGGGAATCGCTTGTCATCGGGATACGAGATGTGGACACCAAAATGCTCCTTCCGAGTGAGACGCCATCCTAGATCACCATTTCCTCGTTGGCGAGGCCAATTTTGATGTAGTTCGTTATGCTACCGCAATAAAGTATCCGATTTAACGCGTCGCTCTGATAACGCCGTCGGGTAGCTCATGGGCTGATGATGGTATTTGGGCAAAAAATGACGCCNNCCGTGACGGCCGACGGGGTTTCGCTCGACGATCTGGGTTGGCGCCAGCCCTTCGCCCTGGCGTTCCAGGCTCTGGGCGGGGCACGGGGTCTGGTTCCGGGGCGCGTGGTGTTGCAGCAACGGGGCCGTTATGCCGTGCTCACCGATGCGGGGGAGGTGTCCGCGGAACTAGAAAACCGGTTCCGAAAGACGGCGGCGTCGGCGGCGGATTTGCCCTGCGTGGGCGACTGGGTGGCGCTTCGCCCACCCAGTGCGGGCGGAGCGCTCGGCACCGTGTGCGCGCTGCTGCCCCGGCTGACCAAGTTTTCGCGCAAGGCCGCCGGGGTGGACCACACCGAGCAGGTCCTGGCCGCCAACGTGGATACGATCTTCATCGCGATGGGGCTGGATGGCGATTTCAACGTGCGCCGGCTGGAACGGTATCTCACTGTCGCGTGGGCGAGCGGCGGGCGGCCGGTGATCGTGCTGACCAAGGCCGATCTCTGCCGGCCGGACGAACTTAGCGCCCGCATCGCCGAGGTTGCCGCGATCGCTCCCCAGGTCACCGTCGTGGCGACATCCGTCCTGTCCGACGGTGGCGCCAGCACGGCTGACGCGGTCGATGCCGTCAGCCCCTTCTTGGGTCCCGGCGAGACGGTCGTGCTCCTCGGATCCTCGGGGGTCGGCAAGTCCACCCTCGTCAATGCGCTGTTGCAACAAGACGTCCTGCGCACGGGCGAGGTTCGCCCATCCGACAGCCGTGGCCGCCACACCACCACCCAGCGGCAGCTGTTCCGCATCCGCGGCGGCGCGCTGGTGATCGACACTCCCGGCATTCGGGAGTTGCAGCTCTGGAATGCGAAGGCGGGCTTCGATCTGAGCTTCGCCGATGTGGATTCGTTCGCCACCAGGTGCCGGTTTCGCGATTGCCGCCACGAGAACGAACCGGACTGCGCCGTGGTGGCGGCCGTCGGGCGCGGCGAGCTGCCCGCTGAGCGGATGGCGTCGTTCAACAAGCTCAAGGCCGAGCAGGGCGGCGCCGGGGGGCGCGCGGATCCCGAGACCGCGCGCCGGCGCAAGGGCTCGGACGCGTCGGTCACCAAGCTCGTGCGGCGAAAACACCGACAGGACTGAAGGACCGTGAGTTAGTAGGGGGCAGCGCGCGCGTCAACGCCGCCAAGATCCGCCGCGCGGGCTACGGGACGCCCAGCTTGATGCGGGCCGGGCCGGTTTGCGGCGACGTGAAGCCCCGCTTGAACAGGAACAGCTCGTCGCCGCGCTCGGCGAGCAGGCCAAACTCCTTGGGATCGGCCAGGGCGGCGTTCAGCGACGATCGCGACAGATCTCCGATGTGCGATCGCCCGACCAGAAGATAATCGACCGGCCCGGGTGGCCACCGCAACGTGTAGGCGATCTTGCGGGCACTGATGTGCGGCGTCTCCTGCTCGGTCGCGGCCACGCTGGCGCTGGGTGGAATCATCGCCAGCAGCTCCTTGAGATCCGCGTAGCGCTGTTTTTCGGCGGGCGTCATGCGGAATTCGATCTTGCTGAATCCTCCGATGAAGGTCTGCTGCTGCAGGATCGCGCCAAAGCTGTAGCTGTGCGACAGCATCGCCACTGCCAGGGTCAAGACCGCCGCTTGCCGGGCCGCCACGCCGTCGACCCCCCGGGCGATCACGATCAATCCGAGGACCGTCGCCAGAAATAGGTAGGGGATCCAATGCGTCGTGTACTGAAACGAAATCGACAACGTGGGTCCGTAGCCGGTCGTCATGATGGTGAAGAAGACCCCGGGCAACGCCAGCAGCACGAGGGGAAGACGCCGCAAAGGTAGGAACGCCAGGGACGCGAACATGTGCAGGACGTAGACCAGCTTCGATTCCTGCGCGAATTTCGTCAGAAAGTAGAGGGGGTTGGTCAGGATGGTCTTGAAGACACTCCCGAAACTCGAAACCCCATCGGCGAACAGGTCGACGTAGAAGTTCTGGAAATACCAGGCGCCCGCCAGGGGCATGATCACGAAGCGGTCGACGCCGAACCAGGTGGCCGACAAGGCGGCGAGCAGCAGCCCGAGTCGAGGGCGGAGCCCGGTGAGCAAGAGGAAAAGCCCCAGCACCGCCAGGCCGACGGCGATGTCCTCCCGGATGGCGAGCAGAACAAAGAGCGAGCCCGCGACGAGCCAGTTCTTGCGGGTGGCGATCGCGTAGTAGAGCCAAAAATGGAAAAAGATCGCCAGAGGTAGCCAGTGAAAATCGTAGAAATTGGGACCGTGCAGCGGCGCGAAGAGGAGATAGGCCACCGCGATGACGACCGCCGTGGGGCGCGGCAGCGCGGTTGAAGCGAACAGATAGAGCGGCACGGCGGCGAATCCCAGCACCACCGCCTGAATGATCAGCATGGTCTCTGCGCCGGGGTGGATCGCGTAGAAGGGGACGAACAGCAGGACGGCGAATTCGGCGTGCGAGGCCAGGTTGTTGCCGCCCGCGGGACCGAACAGGACCGTGGCCTTGAACGGATGCCCGTGCATCGCATTGAAGATGAGATTGTCGTAGATGCCGAGGTCGAACGCGGTGGTCGCCAGGCGGTGGTGATTGAGGATCGTGAAAAAGCCGACGTAGGCCGCGTAGCCGGCGGCGGCCAGGGTCACGAGGCCCAGGCACAAGCGGCCCGAGGCGCGCGCGGATATCAATCGACGGACACCGCCGAAGACGAGCGACGGTGAATCCATCGCGTGCAGGGTGGAAAGGCTCAGGCGCGCCAGCGGCTCGCACATCAACACGAACGCCGACAGAAAAACCAGATACGAAAGCTGGCTTAGGTGCCCGAACCCCGTGTTGAAGAGCGCTGGAAAAAGGCCCACCAGCACGACCGGCGCCAGGACGCGACTGGCCTTCTCCCAAAAAGTGACGACGCGACCGCGCTGAACCAACAGGCTGATCAGCGCGGCGAGCACGGGCACAGCCGCCCCCCCCAGCAGAGGACGCAGGAGAGCCGCGCGCGGGCTCGCCCCCAGCACGTTGCGGGTCAAGAACCCTTCACGCATCTGAGGAGGTATCCCCAGCGTCTTCCAGAACAGCGCCAGCGACGCGCCGCAGATCGCCAGGGTCGTCAGGGGAATCGCGAGGCGTGACCACGTTCCGGCAATCCACGGCGACGGCGGCTTGCCAGCCGGCGCGGGGAGAATCGGGTCCCCGCGATCCGCGTCGTCGGCGAACGCGCGAAGGTCCGAGCCGTCGGGGGTCAGCCGCGCCTCGGCTTCTGGCGAAGGCATGCGCGGTTTCTACGACGGTTTGGCTGATGTTCGCAAGGCGACCCGGCTGAGGTCATCAAGCGCGAACGGATGCCACGCACCTCGCCCCGGGTCACGAGGCGCCAGGGCGCTTGAGGAGCAGCAATCCGGGCCGTTCCGCGATACGGATGTATCCCGCGCGCATGACGGCATCGAACTGATCGCGCTCCGATTGGATCGGATGATCGGTCGTGTACAGCACATAGTCGGAGCCCTGATACCCCGTGGAGAAGTTCCAGCATTCCACGCGATTCGAGACGTGCGGCATTTCCCGGTCGGTCACCGCCAGGATCGCCTCGCGCGGGACCAGGCGCATCAGGTCTTTGATGTCGCGTCGCCATTGCTCGTGTTGGGCGGTGGGCGGATCGAAGCTGACCGAGCCGTAGGCGACGTGAAACGTGCCCCGCGGGGGAATCGCGCCCCAGTGGGCGGTGGTGATGATGGTGGCCACGGCCAAAGTCGCGACGGCGGCGCGACGACGCGCGACCCCGTTCGTCATTCCTCCGATGGCCGCCAACGCGAGGATTGCCGCCGGGAAGATGTAGGGAAGGAAATATCCCGAGTATTGGTACCCGATGTCCAACGTGGGGCCGTACTCGGTGGTCAGAAGCGTGAAATACGCGCCAGGAAGGATGCTCATCGCCAGGTAGCTCCGGCGCAACGGCAGGAAGGCCAGCGGCGCGAGAATCTGCAACGTGTAGCGCAGCTTTTCTTTCGTCAGCAGCGTGGTGAACACGAAAGCCGGGTTCGTGATGATGGTCTTGACGATTCCCGCGAAGGTTCGTTCGTCGTCGGGAAAAAGTTGCTTGTAGTGCTCGGCGAATCCCCAGCCGCCAATCGAGGGCATGATGACAAAGCGCAGCAGCACGAAGTAGGCGAGCGAAACGATCAAGATGATGACGCCGGCCCGCGCGCGATGTCCCGTCAAGATCAGAAACAGTCCGAAGACGGCGGTGCCCACCGAAATGTCCTCCCGGCAGCCGATCGCCAGCACGAAGAACAACGCGAACAGGCCCATTTTTCGGGCGTCGAAACAGTCCAGCGCCGCGAGCAAGAAGGCCGCCGCCAGGGGCTGAAAATGAATGTCGAAGAGCTGCGCGCCATGCAGGGGCGCGTACAGGTAGTAAGCGCCCAGCAAGACAATCGCCGTCGAGCGCGACAGGCGGCGCGCGGCAAAACGGTAGAGCGGGATACCCGCGGCCCCCAGGAACACCACCTGCATGACGAGGAGCGTCTCTGCCGACGGTCGCAGGGCGTAGAACGGCAACAAGAAGAACATCGTGGCCTCGGCGTGATTGCGCAGCTCGCTCCAGTTCCCCTCGCGAATCAAGGCCGTGCATCGAAACGGGTGACCGTGGAGAAAATTGAAGAATTGATTGTCGAGCTGCCCGAGATCCCAAGTGTAGGTATTGAATCGGTGGTGGTTGCGGATGGCGTAGAACGCCATGTAGCCGATATACGTCGTGGCCATGATTCCGACCGCCGCCAACGGCCACCTGCGGCGGACGATCGCGGGAACGGGTGGCACGGCGAGGGATACACGGCGGAAGACGTGGCGGACGAAGCGCCGCGCGCGCTNNTCCAGCAACAGCAAGAAAGTCGCAAGCACCAGCACGAACGTCAGGGTGTCGGTCCAAGCGTCCTTGCGCAAAAGACCGGGGACCAAGCCCGACAAGATCAGAGGCGCCGCCAGGCGGGTGGCGCGCCACAACCGCGGCAGGCCCCCGGTTTCTCGATGGGGGATGTAGACGACGGCGGCGGCCGCCAAGCCCAGAAACAGCCCGATGCCAGTGCCGAGCAGCAGCCGGTCGCGGGCGCCGCGACCCGGCAACGTGTTCACGCT
>PMNO01000477.1:0-1731 GCA_003161835.1 Myxococcales bacterium
CGCGAGCCCACCGACGACGGGCAAACTTTGTACCGGGCCGCGGCGGAACTGCTGGGCCGCGCGCCCTTGCCCCAACGGGTACGCTTGACGGGGGTGTCGGCGCAGGACATTCAGGGTTCCGCGGCCCAACAGCCCCTGTTCAAGCCGGTGCCCAATCGTGCCGAAAAGCTGAACGCCGCCCTGGACCGAATCGCCGATCGTTTCGGAGAGGATGCCATCACGACCGGCGATCTGTCGGACCGGGACAGCGACTGACTGGGGCCCGCCCGATGGTGGGCGAGGCGGGTTGAGGCGAACGGCGCTCGCCTCCGGGTGGTTCTCGTGTAAACTGCCCCGCCATGGAAATCAGCCCCCTCCGGGAACGAGTGTCGAAGCTGCAGAGCCGGCTGACCGTTCTCCGGGGGCATCTTTGACATCGACGGCAAACGTCGGCGCATAGCCGAACTGGACCGTCTCGCGGCCGCGCCCGAGTTTTGGAACACCGCCGAAAAGGCGCAGGCCACGATGCGCGATCAGGCCCAGCTCAAGGCCACGGTCGACGACTTCGATTCGCAGTCCCGGGTGCTGGAGGACGCCGCGATTCTGATCGATATGGCGGACGAGGCCAAGGACGAAGCCACGGCCACCGAGGCGGTGCAGACCTTGGACGCCGCGGAGGCCGTCATCGCGCGCATGGAATTCGCCCGGATGCTTTCCGGACCGTACGATCGTCAAGGCGCGCTGCTGAGCATCAACGCCGGCGCCGGCGGCACCGAGTCGCAGGACTGGGCCGAGATGTTGATGCGCATGTACACCCGATGGGCCCAGCGCAAGGGCTACCAGACCGAGATGTTAGACCTGCAGCCTGGGGACGAAGCGGGCATCAAGAGCGCCACCATCAGCATCGAGGGCGAATGGGGATACGGCTGGTTGCGCGCGGAGGCCGGAGTCCATCGCCTGGTGCGCATATCACCGTTCGATTCGCAGGCCCGGCGGCATACCTCCTTCGCCAGCGTGTTCGTCTATCCGGACATCGACGAGACCATCAAGATCGAGATCGACGAAAAGGATCTGCGCATCGATGTCATGCGCTCCGGTGGCGCGGGCGGNNGCGGTGCGTATCACGCACATCCCCTCGGGCATTGCCGTGCACAGCGACGCCGAACGCTCGCAGCACAAGAATCGGTCGACCGCGATGCGCATCCTGCGCTCCAAGCTGTTCGAGGTCGAGCAGAAGAAGCAGGAGGAGCGCATGGGGAACATTCACGCCCAGAAGAAGAAGATCGAGTGGGGGAGCCAGATCCGCTCGTATGTCCTGGCGCCCTACCGTCTGGTTTCGGATCACCGGACCGAGATCAAGGTCAGCAACGTGGACGCGGTGCTGGACGGCGATCTGGATGGATTCATGATCGCGCATCTCTTGCAACTGGCGGGAGACCCGTCCGCGATTGGAACCAGCGCGCCCGCCGCCGTCGGCGGGAAATCGAAAGCCGAAGAGGTGTAACCGAAGATGGCCGATGAACGGGAACTGATAGCGGAGCGTGAAAAGAAGGTCGCGGAGCTGCGCGATCTGGGGAAAGACCCTTACGCCAATGGGTTTCGGCCGACCCACACCACGCGCGATGTCGTCGACCGATTTTCCGACCTGATGCCGCCGCCACCGCCGTCGCCGACGGATGCCGCACCGGCCAAGGGCGCCGCGCCGGTCACGCTGTCGGATGAGCGATTCTCTGTTGCCGGCCGCATCGTCGC
>PMNO01000477.1:1741-5767 GCA_003161835.1 Myxococcales bacterium
CCGGCCCTTGCCCGAGAAGTTCCATGGGTTGTCGGACCAGGAACTGCGCTACCGGCAGCGGTACGTCGATCTGATCGTCAACCCGGAGGTACGCGCGGTATTTCGCAAGCGATCCGAGATCGTGCGGGGGATCCGGCGGTTCCTGGATGAACGCGGGTTTTTCGAGGTTGAGACTCCCAGCATGCACGGGGTGTTGGGCGGTGCGGCCGCGCGGCCCTTCCGGACGCATCACAACGCCCTGGATCTGGATCTCTACCTCCGGATCGCGCCCGAGCTGCACCTGAAGAGGTTGGTGGTGGGCGGTTTTGAGCGGGTCTACGAGATNNGAGCTGGCCCGCGCGGTGGCGGGTGGCGAAACCATCACCTACGGCGGGCAGTCCGTGAGCCTGGCGCCCCCGTGGCCCCGGATCCCCATGAAAGACGCCATCGTCCAGGCCGTGGGTGCCGGGATTCTGCCGCCCGGGCTCGAGCGATCAATGTTGGACGACGATGGCGCCCTGCAAACCTGGATCGCCGGCGCGGGCCTGAACGCGGGCAAGGACGAACTGGCGGCGGTGTTGCGCAAGTCCAACACCCACGGCGCGCGGGTGGGCGCGCTGTTCGACCATGGCGGCGAGAAGGCGTTGCCCGTGGATCGTCCCGCGTTCGTGACCGAATACCCGGCCGAGACCTCGCCCCTGTCGCGCCGAAATGATGCGGATCCGACCAAGGTCGATCGGTTCGAGTTGTTCATCGTGGGCCGCGAACACGCCAACGCGTTCTCGGAATTGAACGATCCCGCCGACCAGCGCCGCCGGTTTCAGAGTCAGGTCGACGCCAAGGCGCAGGGGGCGGAGGAAACCATGGACTACGACGAAGACTACTGCCGGGCCCTCGAATATGGGCTCCCCCCCACGGCCGGCGAGGGCATCGGCATCGATCGGTTGGTGATGCTCCTGTGCGATCAGCCGTCGATTCGCGACGTGATCCTGTTCCCCCTCATGCGGCCCGAACGCGAATGACGCGCGCGGGTCGATGTCCATGTCCATGTTGATGCCTGGTCGGGGTTTCGAATGGTTCGTCGCCTGGCGCCACTTGCGCGACGCCGAGCGGAAGTCCTATCGCACGCTGATCGGGGGCCTGGCCCTGGTGGCCTTCGGCGCCGCTTGCTTCGCGGTCGAGTCCTGGATTCTGAAGAAACGTCCCCACGGCCTGTGGCTGGTGCGTGGCGCCGTGCTCTTCGAGAACCTGAAGATGATCGGCGTCGGGGCGATCGTGCTGGGGGTCCTGGGGTCGATCCTGGGCGCCCTGTTCGCCGCGTTCACCGTGTTCACCGCGTTCTCGATGTTCGGCGTGCTGCTCGGGACCGGGGCTCCGATCATCGCCCTGTCCATCATGTCGGGGTTCGAAATGGATCTGAAATCCAAGATTCGCGCCACCAAGGCCGACGTGGTCATCGGGCGGGCCGACGACCAGCCGTTCCGCGACTGGCAACGCGTGCAAGCGCGGATTGCGGGGCAGCCCGGCGTCGTGGAGAGCATGGCCTACGTCGAGTCCGAGGTGATCGTCAAGCACATCTCGAACCCGGCCGGAATGGGGATCATCCTGCGCGGGATCGAGCCGGCGCGGGCGACGCGGGTTCTGGATCTCGGGCTGACCCTGAAGGAGGGAGGGGTCGACAACCTGCTCCACCCCGAGTCCATCAAGTCGGTCGCTCGTTCGGGACTCCCGGGCGGCTACGACGATGTGCCGGGCGACCTGCCCGAAGGCGTCACGGATTCCGGCTTGGACACCCTCGGCCTACCCGGAGCACCGCCCGAGGCAACGGCCCGGGCGCGCTTGCGGGCACCCGATGTCACGCCGCCGACGCCGTCGCCATTGCCCGCGCCGCGCGTCCTGCCTGGAATCCTGCTCGGCGAGGAGCTCTTCGCTCATTCCTTGCGCGTGTACATGGGCAGTGAAGTAGATGTGGCGTGTCCGCTGTGCGGTTCTGGTCCGACCGGTCCCATGCCGAAATTGAAAACGTTCCGGGTGGCCGGTCATTTCTATTCGGGGATGTACGAATTTGATTCCAAGCTGGCCTACATCGCGCTGGCGGACGCCCAGAAGTTCCTGGGCATGCAGGGCGAGGTGACCGGGATCGAGGTGCGCACGTCAAATCCCGACGGGGCCGCGCGAACCACGGCGCAAATCGCCCAGTTGCTCGGCCCCCAATACGAGGTGCGGTCCTGGGAGGAACTGAACCGCTCGCTGTTCATGGCTCTGCGCCTGGAAAAGCTGGCCATGTTCATCGTGCTCACGTTCATCGCGTTGGTGGCCTCGTTCTCGATCGTGTCGAACCTCATCATGCTGGTCACGGAAAAAGGGCGCGAGGTGGCAATCCTGAAGTCGATGGGCGCCACGGACGGGGGCATCCTGCGGGTCTTCTTCGCCGAGGGCCTCTATATCGGTCTGGTGGGGCTGGGCCTTGGTCTGGCGCTCGGAATCGGGACCTGCGTCGTGATCGCGCGATACGGACTGCCACTCGATCCCGACGTGTATTACATCCAGAAATTGCCGGTGGTCATGCGTGCCAGTGAAATCACCTCGGTGGCCTTGGCGGCTCTTGGCCTATGTTGCCTGGCGACCTTGTACCCGGCCTTTCTGGCGTCCCGCATGCGGCCCGTCGAGGGGCTCCGGTACGAATAGTTCACCGGTCGGGCAACGGGACGTAAAGGCGCGGAGTCTCAAGGTTTGTGCAGGTATGTGTGCGTTGACACCCGGAACGACGGCGACTAGGTTAGCGCCCCCCATGAGCATCCCCGCGCCGTCCGCCGCACCTGCCGGCGCCCACGTCGTGGTGCGGGGGCTGACAAAAGCCTTCGAGCACACCGGGCGAACCCTGCCCGTGCTGCGCGGCTTGGAGTTCGAGATTCGCCCGGGCGAGATCGTATCGGTGGTCGGCGCGTCCGGGGCTGGGAAGTCGACGCTGTTGCATGTCCTCGGAACCATCGATTTGCCCACCTCGGGGACGATCCTGTTCGACGGGACCGACGTCACGCGCATGACCCCGGCGGCTCTGGCGGAGTTTCGCAATCGCCAGATCGGTTTCGTGTTTCAGTTCCATCATCTCCTGCCCGAGTTCACCGCGCTCGAGAACGCGATGATGCCGGGGATGATCCTGCGGCTACCGCGCGCCGAGTGCGTTCGGAAGGCACGCGCGATCTTGACCCGGCTCGGCCTCGCTGACCGGTTGACTCATCGGCCCGGCGAGCTGTCGGGCGGCGAGCAGCAGCGCGTCGCCCTGGCCCGGGCCCTGGCCATCGAGCCGCAGGTCCTCCTCCTGGACGAGCCGCTGTCGGCGCTCGACGCCAAGATCCGGGTGATCCTGCGGGCGGAGATCCGGGCCATCCAGCGATCGCTGGGGATCACAACCGTCTATGTGACCCACGACCAGGTCGAGGCNNACGTCATTCGTCGGAACGCTCAACGTCCTCGAGGCGAAGGTCATCGAACCGGGCACGGGTCGTCTCACTGTCAACGGCCAGGAGGTCGTGACGGCGAAGCCCGTCGCGGGGTCAGCCGGTTCGTCTGTCTCGATCGCCCTGCGGCCCGAGATGCTGTCGATGGGGGAGGGCGGCGGCACGGACGTCCTTCGCGGCTCGGTCGAGGACGTGACATTCCTCGGTGCGGTGGTTCGGATCCGGGTCCGCATCGGCGACGGCGGTCCGGTCGTGTCCGTCGACACGTTCAACGACCCGAATCTGTCCGTGCCGACGCACGGGGAGACGGTCGCGGTGAGCTTCCCGAAGGAAGCCGTCCTCGTCCTGGAGACAGCGCCTGTCCAGACCACCGAGACGCTCATCGCCGAGGGGTGAGGCTCGGCGACGCGGGCGCGGGTCGCCATCGGATCCCTGGCACGTCGCAGATGAGTCCGGAGTCAAAGGATCTTCTCGCCGGGTTCGACCTCGTCGTCTTCGACAAGGACGGCACGCTCATCGAGTTCCACGCGATGTGGAGCGGCTGGGCCGAGGGGCTCGCCGAAGGACTCGATCGCGCGACCGGGCG
>PMNO01000655.1 GCA_003161835.1 Myxococcales bacterium
CATCAGCGTGGAGGCGGGCGGTCTCACGCGGCTCTCCCTAGGCTCCGCAAAATCTCACAAGATCCGGAACCAGGGCGCACCGTGGGCGTTGCTTGCGCTTCGCAAGCAACGCCCACGGTGCGCAAACGCGCGGCCATGAACGTGCGATTGAGCGCGCTCGATCGCGCCGCGCGTAACGAGGTTCACCTCCAAAGATCGTAGCCGCGAAGTCACCCCTTCCCCCGCGTACCTCGCGTACTCGCGTACCCGTGTACCCCCGTACCCCCGGCAGTGCAGCCCCCTACCCGTCATCTGCGGGTATCACATGGCCGCTGGGGCCAATGCCGGCTCCGGTGCCGGTTCCGATTCCGGATCCGGGGCCAGGTCCGGCTCCGGCTCCGGACCCGATTCCGGCGATCGCGATTCGGTACTCCTTGATTTTGTAAAGCAAGGCGCGGTGGCTAATCTCCAGCAATGCGGCGGCGCGGGTACGGTTTCCGCCCGTCGCCGCCAACGCCCGCCTGATCAGATCCTCCTCGGACCGGCGCGCCGCCTGTTTTATCGACAGGCTCCCCGAATCCTCCTGCGCTCGCCCCGCCGGCGCGGGCTGCAGCCCCGACCATTCGCCACCTGTGGCGCCCCTGAAACCGCTCGGAATCATCCGCTCGGGCAAGCTGGCGACATCGATTCGATCGCCGGCGCACAAGACCGCCGCGCGTTCGATCGTATTCTCCAGCTCACGAACGTTCCCCGGCCAAGAATATGCGGCGAGCAACCGCTCGGCGTCGGCGTCGATGTCGTGCACATCGAGGGCCATGCGGCGGCGCGCGCGGGCCAGAAAATGCGCCGCCAGCAATGGGATGTCCTCCCGCCTCTGGCGCAGCGGAGGCAAATGAATCGTAAAGCCCGCCAGGCGATAGTACAGATCCTCCCGAAACCGCCGCGCGGCGACCTCCCCTGACAATTCGCGCGCGGTGGCCGCCACGACGCGCACCTCCACCCGCACGTCGTCCACGTCCCCCACCCGCCGGATCACACCTTCCTGAACCGCGCGCAGAAGCTTCGACTGGAGTTCCAGCGGCAGATCGGCGATCTCGTCCAGAAACAGCGTTCCACCGTGAGCGGCTTGAAATAGCCCCCGTTTGTCCCGGACTGCGTCGGTGAAGCTGCCGCGCACGTGGCCAAACAGCTCGGATTCGATCAACCCGGCGGCAATGGCTCCGCAGTTCACGGCCACAAAGGGCCCCGCCCGCCAGGGGGATTGGTCGTGCAAAGCCTGGGCAACCAATTCCTTGCCAGTGCCCGATTCGCCTCCGATCAACACACTCGCTTTCACGCCGGCCAGGCGACGAACCAGGTTCAACACGGCGGCAATCTGAGGGCTCGCTCCCACCAACACGGGGGCGTGACGCGAAGGCGAAGGCGAAGGCGACACCGAACGCAGAGGCTCGACCGGTCCGGCGAGGGCTGCACGTCGGGCTTCTATCTTGCGCAGCGCCCAGGCCAGGGCCTCCGATTCGTCGGCGAGCGAGACAAAGTCCGCCGCCCCCTTTTGGATGGCCCTGAGCCCGCTCTGGAGCTCGTCCTGGGATTCGCCCCCCAGCAGCATCACGACATCCACCGGGGCGCGCGGCGTCGGGGAATCAGCCCCCCGAGCGAAGGAGACAATCACGTCCAGGAGGTCGTCCGCCGTGCCGCAGCCGGGGCCCACGAGCACGATGTTCGGCGGATCGGAACCCAGGACCGCCGCCGCCTCGGCGACGGTGCTCACGGCCTCGCCATGAATGTCGTGGCTGCGCAATCCCAGCAACAACGTTTGTCGCAAAGTCTCGTTCGGCTCGAGCAACAGGACGCGCGACATGTCGAAGCCACCCACCCCAAGGACGGTGTGCGGAAAAACAGGATAGCACGAGTGGTTTTTTTGCCCCCGCTCCCGGAGCGGAGTTAACTCAGGTTCATGAGTGTGGAAATCGATCGGGCAACTCTCCCTTGCGGGGTGTGCGGGGCGCAGGTATCGGAATTGCGTCGGGGGCGATGCTGGGGTTGCTACACGCGGTGGGGAGAATCGCGCCCGGTGGGAAAGGGCGCCGCATGCGTCATCTGCAACGAGCGCCGGCGTGGCGAGTTGCGCCTGGTCGAGCTACAGATGAAGAGCCGCGCCCTTTGCCATAGTTGCGCCGGTCGCATCGCCCGCATGGAAACCATTCCCACGTCCATCAACGCGATCCGCATCCTGTTGGATCGCGAGCGGCGCGCCCGCGATCGCCGCGACGACGGGGCCGATCGGCGGATCTTTCCGCGGGAACGCCGGGTCGGCGAGCGACGCGCACCGCCGCGTACGGATGGTCTGGGCAGCCACGACACCGATCCGCACATCCTGCTCCCGGATTTCGAGGANNGCAAACCTTCGGCCCCGCCTTCCCGCCCCCCGGCCGCACGCCTCCTGCCCCAGGATGGCGGGTGGCAGAATTTCGGTTTGCCTGGGCGAGCGAATCAAGCTGGATGCCCTCCCAGACGATGGGCTGAGGTGATCGAAAATGGATAGAGGGCCTCTGTGACGACGTCAGGGAAGGACGCGGCCAAGCGACGGGTGCTCTTTGTCGACGACGAACAAGGGGTTCTCGATGGCTTGCGCAACGTCTTGCGCGGTCAGCGGGGCGAGTGGGACATGGTCTTTGCCCTCAGCGGCGCGGCGGCGCTCGTTGAGATCGACCGCCAAGGGTTCGACGTGGTCGTCTCGGATATGCGCATGCCGGGCATTGACGGCGCCACGTTGTTGACCAAGGTCAAAGAAAAGCACCCACACACGGTCCGGATTGTTCTTTCAGGCCAGACAGACCTTCAGACAGCGATGCGTTCGGTCTTCGTGGCCCACCGATTCCTGTCGAAACCCTGCGATGCCGCCACCGTACGTGCCACCGTCGATCGGGCGTGCAAACTTCACGCGGCCCTGCGGGACGAGACCCTTCGCGCCGTCGCTGGGGACATCAGCCTGTTGCCCAGCCCGCCGGGGGTGTACATGGCCCTGACCATGGCCCTGGCAAATCCCAGCGCGTCTATTGCCGACGTGGCCCAGGTTGCCTCCCGAGATCCCGGTCTTTGCGCCAAGATTCTTCAAGTCGCCAACTCGGCGTTCTTCGGCATTGGCCGTCAGATCACCACCGTCAGCGAAGCGGCCACCTACCTCGGAGCCGCGACGCTGAAGAACCTGGCCCTGGCGATGGAGGCATTCCCGCAGCTCGACGGGCCGCGCGGCCTCGACAAGGCGATGTTGAGGCAGCTCCAAGTTCATTCGCTATCGGTGGCGCTCATGGCCCGCCACATCATGACCAGCAAGGATCGACGCCGCATCGACGACGCCTTCGTCGCGGGAATGCTGCACGACATTGGACACGTCATTCTGGCGATGCGCGGCGATGCCGCCCGCGCCGCGGCCGGGGTGGATCACGCCTCGCTCGGCGCCTACCTGCTGGGCGTGTGGGGACTGCCGCACCAGCTGACCGAATCCGTCGCCCACCATGAAGCACCGGAGGCCATCGACCACGCGGTGTTCGAGGTGGTGGATGCCGTGTACCTGGCCGACCGGATCATCAGGAGGCATTCGGACGCTCCGTTCGAACCGGCGCAACCCGACATCGATCTCGATCGGATGCAGCGGTTGGGCGTGTCCTCGGATGACATCGCCACCTGGGAGACGCTCGCGCCTGAACACGTGGCCGCGGCGTCGAAGCTATGACGACTCCCGACGCCCCGGGCCGGACCTCGCAGCCCGTCAAGTATCTGCGATTTCAGCCGATCAACCAAGCACCGGAACGCGGGCATTCGCGACGTCGCCACAATAGTTGAATCATGGAAGCCAAGGCTCGATCCACAATCCTGTGCGTTGATGACGAGCCCAGCATTCTGGACGGCTTGGCTCTGCACCTGCGACGTCGCTACGAGGTCCTGACGGCACCGAGCGGTGCGGCCGGACTGGAGACCATCGCGAAAAATCGCGGCATCGCCGTCATCATGTCGGACATGCGCATGCCGGGGATGGACGGGGCCACGTTCCTGAGCCGAGCACGGCAGGAGCTGCCCGACGCGGTTCGGATTCTCCTGACCGGACAATCCGAAATGAGCGCTGCGGTCGCGGCCATCAACGAAGGCCAGATCTTCCGATTTCTCACCAAACCCTGTCCTCCCCCCACGATCCTGGCGGCGGTCGAGGCCGCCGTTGAACAAAATCGGCTGATCACCTGTGAACGGGTCCTGCTGGAGCAGACCCTCCACGGCAGCATCAAGGCCCTGACGGACATCCTGGCGCTGACGAATCCCATCTGCTTCGGTCGCGCGACGCGCATCAAGCAACTGGTGACCGAGCTGGCCACCAAGCTGGATATCCGCGACCGGTGGCAGATGGAAGTCGCGGCCATGCTGTCGCAGCTGGGCTACATCGCCCTGCCCGCTGAAACCGTCGAAAAACTCTACTTCGGTCGCGCGCTCTCGGACCCTGAGCAAAAGATGGTCGCGCGCGCCCCCGCGCTCACCGAGCAGCTGGTGCGCAACATTCCCCGCTTGGAGATGGTGGCCGAGATCCTNNTGGCCGCGCAACTTCTCAGGATAGCGCTCGACTTCGACGATCTCGAGGTGCAGGGCAATTCGGCGGCGCTGGCGGTCGGCACCCTCAAGTCCCGGCACGATCGGTACGAGCCGCGGGTGCTCGACGCCCTCGCCGAGATTCGCAGCGGCAGCGGGCCCGTCAGCGAGGTCCGCGAGATCACGCTATCGGTCCTGTGCGTGGGAATGGTCTTCGTGGACGACGTCAAGACTCAGAGCGGGACCTTGCTCGTGGCGCGCGGCTTCGAGGTCACCCCGGGCTTCGTTGAGCGCGCGCGCAACTTTCATCCCGGAACCGTGAAGGAACCGTTGCGGGTCCTCTTGCGTCGGGCGGGGTAAGGCGCCATGTCGATTGCAATCAGAACCACTCTTCGGGCCAAGCTGGTTCGAACGATGATCGTCCTGCTGCTGATCGTGGCGGCGGCCACCCTGGTCGTGGTGGCTGGCATGAACTACGTCACCTCCCGGGCGACTCTGTCGACCATCGAATCCCAGATCCACGACAACATTCACAGCAAGGGCAGTGATCTGGTCGCCAGCCAGGCGCTCGCGCTGCGCGATCTGGTCGACGACAACGCATTCGGTGACGTCGCCCGCCTGGTGGATCGGACTCTCGAAAAAGACGATGAGCTGGTCTACGGAATCTTTCTGGGTGCGGACCTCAAGCCCTGGCGCTACACGGCGCGCACCGCCTCGGAGGGCTATCGCATTCCGCAAAACTGGAGAGAACTGGGGATCGACGCCGCGACCCTGAAACAGCCCGGTATTCTGGTCACGAGCAAGACGTTCGGTGGACAGACGGTCTTTGAGTTCGCCACCACGGTGCGCGACGACAAAGGGGAATTTCTGGGATCGGTACGATACGCGATTTCAGACAGGACCCTACAACGCGCCCTGGCGCGCGCGCGCGCCATGGTCCGGCGCGCCCTGATCACCGCGGTGGCCATGCTCCTGCTCATGAGCGCGGGCACGACCCTCCTCGGCCTGCTGCTCGCCAGAAGAGCCGCGGCGCGCGTCACACGCCCCATCAGCGAGCTGACCAAGGCCGCCGGCGCCCTGGCCNNTTCAATCACATGGCGACCGAGCTGCAGGACTACTACGCGCGGCTCGAGGAGATGAACCGGGGTCTCGAAGATAAGGTAGCGGAGCGCACGCGCGAGCTCGGTGATCGAAACCGCGACATGCGCCTGGTCCTCGACAATGTCGAGCAGGGATTCTTGACCCTCTCCCCGGACGGGAAGCTGGCGCANNTTCATAGCGCTCATCGACCCGAGCTACGCGGAGTATTTCGCGCTCGGATACGACGCCCTGCTCGACAACATGTTGCCCCGGGAACTGTGCATTCAGCAATTGCCGACCAGCATTCACCACAAGGATCGAGAGTACCGCTGCTCTTACTTGCCGCTGGGTCCGGAGGAACAGTTCGGCGGAATGCTGATCGTGATTGACGACGTGACCGCCGAGTTGCGAGCCGCTCAGTACGAGGCGGAACGTCGAGAGATTCTGGCCATGTTCGAGGGATTGACCCGGGACCGCCCTGGCTTCCTGGCCTTCGTGGAGGAGAGCAACGAGCAAGTGACCGGACTGGCGACGGCGGACCTGGCAACCCAGAAGCGCCTCTTGCACACCTTGAAAGGGAACGGAAACCTGATGGGGCTCCGCGTGGTGGCCGAGATCTGCCACACCATAGAGGACGAGATCTGCGAGACGGGCGACAGGATCTCGGAGGTCAGCCTGGCCAAGGTGACCCGCCATTGGCAGGAGATCATGAAGACCTTGGGAGTATTCCTGGGCGAACGTGGCAAGGACGTGGTCGAAGTTCGGGAGCACGAGATCGATAGATTGAGCGACGAGATTCGGACTGCCGCTCCCGCGGCCCAACTTCTGGATCGGATCGCTTCCTGGAGATTGGAGGCGGCGGAACGCCCGCTATCCCGGCTGGCGAGCCATGCCCGCGCTCTGGCCTCCCGGATGGGAAAGGGAGATCTGTCGGTCGTCATCGAGGGAGGGGACCTGCGTCTGGCCCCCGACGCGTGGGGGGGGCTGTGGTCGGCGCTGGTGCATGTGGTGCGGAACGCCGTCGACCACGGGATCGAGTCGACCGACGTGCGGCAGAGCGCCGGTAAGCCCGCCCGCCCCAGCCTGCGCCTCGGTGTGCGCGTGGAGGTGCAGGACCTGATCATCGAATTCGAGGACGACGGCGCCGGCATCGACTGGCGGGGGATTGGGAAGGCAGCCGCCCAGCGTGGACTACCCGTCGAGACCGAGGCAGACCTGGTTCGGGCCATGTTCACCGACGAGGTCACCACTCGGTCGGAAGTGACCTCCCTTTCGGGGCGAGGGGTTGGTCTGGGCGCGGTTCGACACGAGGTCGAACAGCTAGGCGGAGTTCTGTCGGTTCAGAGTCGAACCGGCGGCGGCACCTGCTTTAGATTCACGTTTCCCCTTCCCGGTGTCGGGCCGCGCTTTGGCGTGGAACCCTCGCCCTCGTCGGCCACCACGGCCACCACGGCCNNGGGCGGCCGGCAGGGCGGATTGCGGCGACATCGGGAGGCAGGATGGCAATCAAGAACGCAAGACGGAGGATTGGTGCGATGGGTGCGCTCCTCGCAGCACCGGCGCGCGCCGATATCGCCCCTCCCGGGGTGGCATGCGTGGCGCACGCGCGGACCAAGAA
>PMNO01000449.1:0-1214 GCA_003161835.1 Myxococcales bacterium
CCGAGCAGCGACGACGGCGTGACCTTCGCGGGCGCGATGCGCTTACCCTTGGTGTCGGGCAGCGCGACGATCAGCGACGACGGCGCGCCCGGCTTCGTCAGATCGGGGACGACGACGTTCGGCACGTTGGAAAGCGCGCTCCACGTCTGGGTGTCATCCACGGTCTTGAGGGCGAAGTAGTAAGTGGTGGATTCCCGCAGATTGCCGATGGCGGCGGTTTCCGCGCTGCCCGCGACTTGCGGCACCGGGGACGAGGGCAGGGGGGTCGCCGCCGCGAACGTCGCCAGGGTGATGGGGGCCGTCGCGTAGCGAATGTCGTAGGCGACGGCCTGGCCCTCGGTGCCGTCGTCGCCGGGCGCCGTCCAGGTCAAGGTGGCCGTGGCGATCCCGCTCGTGACCGTCAGCTTGGCCGCCAGATTGGTCACGGTGGCGGGCGCGACAGGGGCGGTGGTGCCGGCGGCGTCATTCGAGAGGGCCGCGGTGTTGCCGGCTTCATCGACGGCGCGAATCGCGAAGTGGAACGTGGTCTCGCCCTTGAGCCCGGTGACGGTGACCGTCTCGGCGGTTCCGGAGACGTGAGGCGTGGGCGCGGTGACCGGGGTGGCGGCGTCCCAGTTGGCCGCGGTGATCGCGGTCGTCGCGCGGCGCAAATCATAGCGTGTCGCGGTTCCGTCGGCGGCGTCGTCTCCGGGCGCGGTCCAGCGCAGAACGATGCTGCCCGCGGCGGTACCAGCGGTAGCTGCCAGATCGGAGATCGTGCCCGGCGCCAGAGTGTCCTCGGTGGGCGCCGAAAAGACATTGGAGAGCGACGACCAGTTGTTGCGATCGTCCTTGGTCTTGGCGGCAAAGAAGTAGGTCTTGTTGGCGCCAAGGCCGCTGACGGTCGCCGCCTCGGCGGTGCCCGCTCCGTGCGGGGGCGGGATCGCGAAACGGGTGGCGGAGGCGAACGTGGCCACCGTGATCGGCGTCGTGGCGTAGCGCAGGTCATATTCCACCGCGGTGCCGGTGCGGTCGTCGTCGCCGGGCGCCGTCCAGCCGAGCGTGATGCTGCCCGTGCCCCGTCCGATCTGGCGCAGGTCGGTGATCGCGCCCGGCGCGACGTCCAGGGTGGTTCCGGTCGCGTCGTTCGACAGGGTCGACACGTTCCCGGCGTCGTCGCGGGTCCGCAACATCAGGTGAATCAGGGTTTCGTTGGGCAGGCCGGTGACGGTGAA
>PMNO01000449.1:1242-2908 GCA_003161835.1 Myxococcales bacterium
GCGGGGGTCGGCAACGCGGTGGCGGTGGCGAAAGATGTGCCATCCAGCGCGTTCAGACTCCAACGGAGGTCGTAGGCTTGCGCCGTGCCCTGGTTGCCGTCGTCCCCGGGGGCGGTCAGCGCCACGGTCAGCGTGCCGGTCGTCGTCCCGGTCGTCGCCGCCAGATCCGTCGTGGCCGCGGGTGCCATCTCNNAGATTGCCGCGCTTGTCGATGGTCTTGATGGCCACGCTGTAGCGGGTGGCAGGGTTCAATCCCGTGAGCGTGTACTGCTGCCGGGTCCCCGCCGCCGCCGGGGCCAGGCCGGGTTGGCTCGGGGTGGCGGTCGCGAAGGTGGCCGCGGTGATTGTCCCGGTCGAGAATCGAATGTCGTATCCGGCGGCTGTTCCGACGGCGCCGTCGTCGCCCGGGGCGGTCCACTGCAAGACCAGCGACGATTGATTGACGTCGCGTCCGGTGCCCCCGATCACCGCCAGATCGGTGATTGCGGCCGGCGGAACCTGAGGGGTCGCGGCGGTGGCGTCATTCGACAGCGGTGACAGGTTGCCCGCGTCGTCGCGCGTCCGCAGCATGAGATGAACGATGGCCTCGGCNNGTGGTGGCCGCGAGATCGGTCGTCGCCGCGGGAGACATCTCGTCGGGGGTCGTGAACGACACCACGTTCGACAGCGCCGATACGTTCCCGCGATCGTCCGTGGCCTTCATGGCGAGGTACACCTTCACCCCCGGGTTCAGTCCGGTGACTGTGTACTGCTGACGGGTTCCCGCGGCCGCGGGCGCCACGCCGGGAAGGCTCTGTTGTGCCGCCGAGAAGGTCGCCGACGTGATTGATGTCAGAGAGCTGCGGATGTCGTAGCTTGTCGCCGTGCCGATGGCGCCATCGTCGCCGGGCGCCGTCCACTGGACTGTCAGCGTGGCCTGCCCCAGCCCCGCTCCGCTGCCGCCGATGACTGCGAGGTCCGCAATCGCCGCCGGTGCCTCGTCGCGTGTGCGGGCGGACGCGACATTCGATAGCGCCGACACGTTGCCCGAGGCGTCCATGGTCTTGACCGCCACGAAGACCACCTGTTCGGCGCCGAGCCCGGTGATCACGATCGATTCGCCGCTGCCGCCGAGCTTGGGCGCGGCGACCGTCACGGGCGCGGCGGCCGCGAACGTCGCGTCGGTGATCGACTGGGTGGATACCCGCAGATCGTAGCGCAGGGCTTGCCCGCCCATGCCATTGTCGCCGGGGGCCGTCCAGCTNNCCGGGATCGATGGCGCGGATCGCGAAGTAGTAGGGGGTCAGACCCGACAGTCCAGTCACGGTCACCGTCTCGGCCGTGCCGCCCGCGTGGGGCGCAGGCGTAGCGTCCACAAGGGTGGCGGTGTCCCAGCTCGTCGAATTGATGCGCGTGAGTGACCGGCGCAATTCGTAACGGGCGGCCGTGCCGACCGCGCCGTCCGCGCCCGGCGCCGTGAATGACAGCGTCGCGGTCGTGGCGGTGACGCCCGCCACCGCCAGATCGGTCACCGTCGCGGGCGGCATCCCGGTCGTCGTCGCGCAGCTCGAATTCGACGCCGGCGATGTGTTCGCGTTTTCGTCGGTGGCCTTCACCGCGAAGCAATACGTGGTCTCCGCCGTCAGACCCGCGACATCGAAGCGTTCCAAATATCCCGCCGGATGTG
>PMNO01000411.1:0-180 GCA_003161835.1 Myxococcales bacterium
CAGGGGGTCTGGAACCATCACCTCGAGCCCCCGTGGGGGAGCAAGTACACCATCAACATCAACACCGAGATGAACTACTGGCCGGCCGAGACGACCAATCTGGCGGAGTGTCACGAACCGCTGTTCCGCATGATCGAAGATCTCTCCGCGACCGGCCGCCACACCGCCCAGGTTCACTAT
>PMNO01000411.1:242-4138 GCA_003161835.1 Myxococcales bacterium
CAGCACAAGTTCGGGGTCAGCGTGACCGCGGGGCCGACCATGGATGCCCAGATCTTGCGGGACCTGTTCGACGCTTGCATCCAGGCGGCCCAGATTCTGGGCGTCGACGCCGAGCTGCGCGGTCAGTTTGCCGCCAGCCGCGCGCGCTTGCCCCCAAATCAGATTGGGGCCGGTGGGCAACTGCAGGAATGGCTGGAGGATTGGGACAAGGACGCGCCCGAGATCCATCACCGCCATGTCTCGCACCTGTTTGGTCTGTTTCCGAGCGCGCAGATCTCCGTGCGCGGCACGCCCNNTTCGACAGCTGCCCGCCCTTCCAGATCGACGGAAATTTTGGCGGTACCGCAGCCATCGCCGAGTTGCTCCTCCAGAGTCAGGACCAAGAGATCGATTTGCTTCCGGCGCTGCCCGCGGCGTGGCACGAGGGCGTGGTGACAGGCCTGCGTGCGCGCGGCGGATTCGAAGTGGACCTGCGCTGGAAGCGCGGCCGCCTGCNNACGCTCGAGATCGCGCCGGGAAAGAGTCGGACGCTATCGGCCGAGGATTTCGCGCCGAAACTCTGAAGCGGCTTGCGGCTCGGGGCTGAACCGGTAACCTCCGCGGTCATGTCAGCGCAAACAGCGATCCGTTCTGGTGTTCTGATCCTTAGCTGTCTCGGGTGCATCCTGCGGACCGCGCCCGCCGGTGGTTCGTCTGGCGCGGTTGTCCCGCCTCAGTCCGCAACCGCCAAGGCGGCCGAAGCGCGCCTGGCGGGGGTGCCCCGGGTCGAGCTTCTGGGGGAAGCGGGAATCAGGGCGTTCGATCTTCACGGGGACGTCAAGAAGGTCGACATCACCCCCTTCGCGGTCGAGGGGCAACCGTTCACCGATGCCCTGCGCGCAACCATCAAGGAAGGCTCGAGCAATGCGTACGCGGTGCAGCTGACGGCGCGCACCACGGCCGCCATCGACGAGGGGGACGCAATTCTGGCCACGTTCTACCTGCGCACGGAAAGACCACAGGAAGGGGGCGTGGGAGAAACGGAGTTCGTGCTGGAGCTGGCCGAGGATCCCTACACGAAATCGATTCAATACCCGGTGCAGGCGGGCGCTGATTGGGCCAAGGTGCAGGTGCGTTTCAAGGCCGTGCGCGCCTATGCCTCGGGCGAAGCCAACATGATCCTCCGCCTGGGATACGACACCGAGATCATCGAGATCGGCGGTGTTCAGGTGCAGAATTTTGGCAAGCGCGTCGGGATCAGCGCCTTGCCGAACACCCAGGCCGCCGATCGCCGACGGGAGCGGGCGGCCGAGGCCGCGGCCCGCGAAGCGCAGACTGTTGCCGCCTCCGCACCGCCCCTCGACGGCGGGGACCTGCGCTTCACCGTCGTCCCGTCGAAGGTGAGCCACCCCATCAGTCCTTATATCTACGGCATCAACTCGCAGTCCGGCGACGGGGCCGGCGTCACGGTGCGCCGGATGGGCGGCAATCGCCAGACGACGTACAACTGGGAGAACAACGCCTCGAACGCGGGCAGTGACTACCACCATTCCAGCGACGATTGGCCGTGCACCGCCATGGGTTTTCGGGATTGCACCCAGCCCGGTGCGCAGTTCTTGGACTTCGCGACGGCGAACAAGAAAGCCGGCATGGACACCATCGCGACCGTTCCTCTGGTCGACTACGTGACCGCCGACAAATCGGGCTCGGTGGCCGAGGGTGACAAGGCGCCCAGCAAGCGCTGGAATCGGTCGTACGCCAAGAAGCCGGGACCCTACGCCGCCACACCCGATCTCTCCGACGGGGCGGTGTACCAAGATGAATTCGTGAACTTCCTGGTGGGCAAGCTCGGCCGGGCCGGGCAGGGGGGGATCAAGTTCTATTCCTTGGATAATGAGCCGGCGCTCTGGTCGGGTACGCACCCGCGGATTCACCCCGAAAAGACCCGCTACGACGAGATGGTCAACCGCAGCGAGGCGACCGCGGCCGAAATCGTCCGGCTGGATCCGACCGCGATCGTGCTCGGCGGGGTGATGTACGGCTGGAGCGAGTACATGGCGCTGCAAGGTGCGCCTGATTCCCAGCAGCACAACGCCACGTTTGGAACCTACGTGGATTTCTTCTTGGCCGAGATGAAGAGGCTGGAAGAAAAGCATCATCAGCGCCTGGTGCACGTCCTCGATGTCCACTGGTATCCCGAGGCGCACGGAACCAAACGGATCACTGAAAAGGATGCGTCGCCCAAGACCATCGCGGCGCGCATGCAGGCGCCGCGGAGCCTGTGGGATCCCGACTTCGTCGAGAAGAGTTGGATCACCGATAGCTGGGGCAAGTCCATCCGCTTGATTCCGTGGTTGCAGGACCGGATCGCCGCGCGCTACCCCGGCACCAAGCTGGCGATGACCGAGTACAACTTCGGCGCCCCCGAGCACATCTCGGGTGGCCTGGCGCAGGCGGATGTCCTGGGCATCTTCGGACGCGAGGGGCTGTATCTGGCGACCTACTGGGGCGACGGACCGGGCAACGGGGGCTTGCCGAACTACATCAAGGCGGCGTTCCAGCTTTACCGGAACTATGACGGCAAGGGCGGTGTCTTCGGCGACAGCGCCGTACAGGCAACCCCCGCCGACATCGCCAAGGCGTCCGTGTACGCGGCGACCGACTCCAAACGCCCGGGCGTGCTGACCGTCGTCGTCATCAACAAGGAGCTGCGGACCGCGTTCAACGGCCAGATCGCGCTCGACGGCGGCGATCCGAAGACCAAGGCCGGCCGCTATGCCACGGCCCAAGTCTACGCGCTCGACGGCAGCGCGGCGGCGATCCGGCGTTTGCCCGACGTCGCAATCAAGGGCAATCGGATCGCCTACCGCCTGCCGCCTTTGTCGGCGACGCTGTTCGTGTGCGGCGGGCCGCCGTAGGAGCGACGGCTCGAGCGGCTACGGAACGAACTTGACGTCGGTGATGGTCATGGCGATGCCCGTGCACCCGGCCTGAACGCCCGCATCTCCAGGCGGCGGGGCCGGCGACTGGAACTGCCACTGCAAGCCGACCATCTGCTTGGCGATCTCGGCGGCGCCAATCGGCATCCCGCCCGTGAGATCGGCGAACTTCACCGTCACCACACCGGTCGTCGCCGGAAGCTTGTACTGCGGGAAGCTATAGCAGCCGGTCGTACAGCCACCGGCTGGCGATGCGTCCTTGGGCTTCTCGATGAAGGTCTGCACCTGGAAGACCACGTCGCAGCCGCCCGTTGTTCCACCCAGGGTAAATTGAACACCGGTATACGCACTGGTATTCGCACACTGCTCGAATGCTAGCCCACCCCCGCTGTAGTCCCCGGGATCCACGGCGCCGGAGAGCACCAGCTGATGGCTCGTTGTATTGACGGCGGTATGAACCTGGGAGGTTGGTTTCCCGCCCGCGTAGTCGAACAGGCCGCCCGTCAGACCGCAGCCCCATTTCCCCGCGGTGTTGTTCCAGGTCGTCTCGGTGAAGTCCGTGATCAGCGCGCCCCCCAGGGTGACTCCCGGGTCACACACCAGAGCCGTCGCCGCGATCGGAATCGTGCACGCGGGCGCCCCGCCGGTGCCGACCGCGCCGCCGGTCCCGGAGGCGAGGCCCCCGGTGCCGCCATTGGCCGATCCACCGGTTCCTGTTGCGCCTCCGGTGCCCGGACGGCCGCCCCCTGAACTGCCTCCGCAGCTCGACAATCCGATGCCCGCGCTCGACGCCAGCGTGGCGCATACGGTAAACAGCAGCAGAGGTTTCGCGGTTTTCAAGGTCATGCGTCGGGTCCTTTCAGATGGGCCACAAGGGGCACTTTCGCGCCCAAAGGAGTCGGTTATTACCACGCCCTGTTCACTCGCAAAAGCGCCGGGCCGGCTCTGGCTGCCGGCGGCGCTCGTCCTGCTCGCCGG
>PMNO01000205.1:0-2691 GCA_003161835.1 Myxococcales bacterium
TCCTTGGCGCCCTACAATACGCGCGAGGATGTCGACGCGCTGTCGGCGGCCCTGCACCGATTGCAGGCCGGGCGACCGCGCACAGGCCGCGGCTCCTGACCGGGCGGGCCCTTTGTTCTTTAAACAAGACATAATTTCTGTATACTGGACAGATGCGAATTGGCATCGTCGGTGGCCTTGACAGAAACGCCCGGGACCTGGAGACCATCGCTACCTCCTGCGGGCATCACCTCGAGCTGCACACAGGGGGTATCGCGGGGCCCGGCTCGGCCGCCGGGCTTCGGGCCCTCGTCGGGCGCGTGGATCTCGTGATTGTCTTGACCGACGTCAATAGCCACAACGCCGTNNCTCGGCGCCTCGAACTTCGCGGCGTTCATCCGGAACATCGCCTAGGGCGGCTTCGCCGCCACCAGCACATTGAGGTCAGCGGCCGCGAGCTTCACTTCATGCGCCACGTGCATCATCATGGTGCCAACTGTGAATTGGACCGATAGCTCCTTTTGCCCGAAGCTGGGCTTATGAGCGACACCAAACACCTCCAACACTTCCGCTCGATGGAAGGCAAGGCGTACCAGCTGGGCCCACTGAAGCTCGCCTTCAAGCGAAACGAANNCAGGAGACGTTCATCGTCCTGGAAGGTCGCTTCGAATTCGAGGTTGCCGGCGAGCGGCGCTCTCTCGGGCAGGGGGAGATGCTCGTCATTCCGCGAGGTGCCCCCCACGGATTCGCGTGCACGTCGCCAGAGCCCGGCCGCATGCTGACAATCAGTACGCCCGCCGGTGTCTTCGAGGCGTTCGTCGCCGACATCAGCGCGGCGAACAACGGCGGCTCCGAGGCCGAGGCGCGCGCCGTCTTCGCGCGCCACAGCGTTGAGCTGCTCTGATCGCAACCGGGGGCCCGGCGAGTCCCCGGCAACCAATCAAGACCACTGTGGCGGCGTACTGGAAAGCCGGGCGGCGGGTTTCACGAGCCGGGTGGTTGACGAACCTCGGCCTTGGGCGGCCATTCGAACGCGGGGCTGAAAATGAGCGCGACTCCCCATGTTTGCGCAAAGTTCATGACCACTGGATTTCGGCCGCACTCCTCGCACGAGATGGATGTTGGATCGGCGGCGTGCAGGAGAATCCATGGCGAAATGGCGAGGCTGACGCCGCCGCGCGCGCCTCGCCAGTGAAGACCGATCGATGTCTCCAACCGGACCTCGCGCCTCAGGACGCTTGCCACGGGCGGCCCAGTCGGTGCGTCCGACGCGCTCTGGTAGCTTTCGGGAAGGANNGTGCCCGTCGTAGGTCCTTTTTCCGAAGTACGAGACCCTCCCACTGCGCACGCCGGTGGAGACGGCGGCTGGGAGCGACTCCCCGGCGACTGGTCGGGCGGCGCGAAGATTCACGCCTGAGTCGACCCAGCCGAGGTCCAGGCCGGCTTCCAGGGTTTCGCCTAGCGCCTGACGAACGCCGACCGTCAAGGGCAGCGGATTCGGAAGGGGATCCACCAGTCTGGGACGACCGACGATCTGCTCCTGTCCATTTCCCGAGACTTGAGCGCCATCCACTGTTGCCTTCGCGTGCCCATAGGCGATTGCCCAGGAGGGCTGGATTTGCGTGGTGGTACCGGGCCTCAGTGGCCCCGCTGGCACCGACGTCGTGAGGGCGCAACCCCCTGCTAGAATCCAAGGCGCCACGACGATGAGTTTCACGGATATCGACGAAGCAATGCGGATGCCACCATCGTCTCGTGCACAGGTCCCCGGGAGCTGGTTCGGTATCTGGTTGAGGTTCACCAGGTCACCGATGGGGTTTCACCCGATCCGGAATNNGCTCGGAGCCTGTGCCGCCACCAAGCCCCCCGGGGGTTTGGCCCGCGTGTCATCGGCGGCGGGGGACGATCCACCGTCGACCGCGAGCCCCACCGCGCTGCCGCCGCCGTCACCACCGCTGCCGCCGGCCCCGACGGCGGCCGAGGCGCCGCTGTTGCTCTCGCGCTCGGGGGAGCAGATCGTCGACCAGGCGGGACGGCCGGTGGTGCTGCGCGGGGTCGCGTTCGGCAATCAAGTGTGGGGCCGCCGTGCGTTGCCCGTCACCCACCACGGCGAGATCGACTTCGAGCGGGTGCGCGCGATGGGNNCGCAAGCACGGGGTGTATCTGATCCTGAACATGCACGTGCCGCCCGGCGGCTTTCAATCGAACGGCGAGGGGCAGGCGCTGTGGAACGTGCCCGCCAACCAGGACCGCCTCGTGGCCCTGTGGCGCGCGATCGCGGCCCGCTATGTGGGCCAGCCCATGATTGCCGGCTACGACATCTTGAACGAGCCGGGCGTATCGAAATCGAAGGCCCAGTGGCAGACGCTGGCGAACCGGATCACCAGGGCCATCCGTGAGGTCGACGGCCGCCACATCGTGATCGTCGAGCGCGTGAACTCCGTCGCCAAACAATGGACCAACGACGCGGACATGAACTTCTTTCCGGTCGACGATCCCAACGTCGTCTACACGTTTCACTTNNGGGGGAAAGTACCCGGATGAAACGAAGATGGCGCGCGCCGGCGACACCAACTGGCTGAACATCGCCACCTTCGACAGCCCGCGGCTGCCCGCCGGCGAGACGGACTGGACCCACACGCAAGGCCCGCGCTTGCCAGCCACGGATCCCCGCGCGGTCATCGGGCACGTGTCCCTGGTGGGCAAGAAGGT
>PMNO01000205.1:2793-2981 GCA_003161835.1 Myxococcales bacterium
CTGCTCGGCGGCTGGTACTTCTGGAGCGACAATCACAGCGGGCGCGCCGCCACCGACTACGACGGTCACGGGGGCCACGGCTCGCTCACGATCCAGGGAACCACCGGGGATGCGAACCTCGGCTCCTGGCAGAACGAGTTTCCGCTTCGCGCCGGCCATTCGTATGCCGTGAGCGGATGGATGAAGGG
>PMNO01000205.1:3001-4874 GCA_003161835.1 Myxococcales bacterium
GCCGCGCAGGCCGGCCTGTCATTCACCTATCACGCCTATCACGAGGACGGCTTTGGCCTGTACCGGGGCGGCGGCGTGATCGATCCCGGGCGCGCCAACCAGCCCCTCATCGATCTCTTCACGCGCAAACTCGCCGCCAGCGACGGCTCGCCGCCAGCAGGCTCGACCTCTCGAAAGCTATCCCCTTGAATGTGGCCAGACTCCTCCTTGTGGGCTTCTTCGGGTCGGTCTTGCCTGCTGGGTGCCATAACTCGAATTGCAAGGAGCCTGGCTTCAACGAGGGTGAGCAGTTCCGGATCACCATCACGAGTCCATCAGAGAGACAGTGCGCTGTCGCTCCATTAGCGGTGGGTGATTCGTTCGTTCTCACTGGTGGCGCGCAGCTCCTGCAAGGGGACGGCTGTCACGTCCGAGGTGCCACTCCCCAGGTTCCCTCGTTCGCGACGACGGTGTTGACCTCATGTCGAGAAAGCGCGTTCCAGCTGGGTCTCGATTGTACGGGGATGATAACGCCGGCCTGCAACGTGTCGGCGCAGTTGCGCGTGGGACCCGACATTGAAATTGGCACGACGGCCATCGAGGGAGGGGTGTTTTCGATCTTGTGGACCGGGAGTGACTGTTTGCCTGGCGGATGCACCGACAAGTACGGCGTCCGCATCGAACGCACGACCCAGTAAAGCGATTGAAATCGGATTTTGAAGACGGTCGTCCTCACACCCAGCAGCCACGATCTTCCGCCCAGTTGGTGTCCGCAGGCGCCGGCTAGCGATCTGCCGTTCAGCGGGCCGCTGCAATGGCTTGTTGGACGGCAATGCTCGCGCTACCCTTGAGTTCATGCGCAGCTTCACTGCCGTCATCGAGCGCGACCCGGTGACGGGCCTGTTCGTCGGGTACATCCCAGGATGGCCAGGTGCGCACTCTCAGGGCACGACCGTGGATGAACTTCGGCAGAACCTCGAAGAGGTGGTCGTCATGCTCCTTGAGGATGGCGAGCCCAAGTTCGAAGGCGAGTTCGTCGGGACGCAGACCGTCAAGGTCGCGTAGTTGTGGGTGACGTTCCCGTTCTGAGGCCGCGCGAGGTCGCTGCCATCTTGGAGCGCTTGGGCTTCGCTGAGGTCCGTCAACGGGGATCGCACAGACAGTATCGGCACCCCGATGGAAGAGCCACGACCGTGCCGTTTCATTCAGGCCGTGACATCTCGCCGGCTCTCCTTCGCGTGATCGCACGCGACATTGGCATGAACGTCCGCGATCTGGTCGACCGCCTTTGATCGGTCCCTCCAACTTGGTTTAGCCAGTGGTTCCCCGAATCACGTGGCGACCAGTCGACGCTGCCAGGCTTGCGCTTGCGTGCCCNNGTTCAGCGGGGAAGAGAAGGTTGGGAGGAGGCGGACGATGTGGGCGGCGCGTTCCGAGGTGATGTTTTGGGGGTTCTTGGTGGGGGCGTTGGTCGGTGACGGCTGCGGATCGCCGGCTTACGTGCGACCGGCCGGCAAGGGCGGGGCGACAGCCTTCGACGCCGGGTCATTCGAGGTGGAGACGGTGATCGTTGGCTCGCCGCCCGGCACGGGAGGTGTCGACGCGAGTGGCGGAAGGACGGAACTGGGCCTTGGCCTGGGACTGGGCGCGGGAGGTCAAACGAACGCCGGCGGTGAAGCCGGAGCAGGGGGTACGGGCGCGGGCGCGGGCGCCGCGGCCGGCGGAGCACCGGCGGGCCAGGACGCAAAAGGAGGCTCGGGCGCGGGCGCAATCATCGACCCAATCGCGTCCACGGGTGGCGCGCCGGGATCGGGCGGCGCCTCGGCAACCGGGGGCGCGCGCCGGCCTCCAGATGGACACGCGGGGCAAGGAGGTGGGTTGGGGGGGATGGGAA
>PMNO01000283.1:0-6364 GCA_003161835.1 Myxococcales bacterium
GGCTCGTTGCAGGTGAAGACCGTCGACGACGGCACCAAGCCCTGATTGACCAGAGCGTCCATGTGTTTGCGGTCGGCCGACGCAAAGACATCCGCGGCGGCCCCGTGCTCGATCTGGGCCCGCAACTCCTGGCTGCCCGCGGCGTTGGTCACGACCTTCGTGCCCGGGTGTTCCTTCTCGAAGATCTGGGCCACGCGGAGGAACGCATCCTTGAGCGACGCGGCCTCGAAGACGACCAGCTCGGCCTGCTTCGCGGCGGATACCGGGGCGGGCCCCGGAAACCCGAGCAGAACGAGCACGGACAACGATGCCAGCGCCGGCAAAGCGCGTCGGCCAAGGAGTGGCACAGGGTATCGCGGCATGGGTGCATCATAGGCGGCTGGACCTTGTCAAAGCGGAAACTATACTTCCGGGGAGTAGCTCGACTCATCGAGCAGAGGGGATTGGTGTTTGCGTGATGGATAAAGTCGACGGCAGTCGTGCGCGGCCCCTGGTGTTGGTCGTGGATGACGACGAGGGCGTGCGCGGCGCGCTGGAACGCAGTCTCAAGGCCATCGGCTACGACGTCCTCATCGCGGTGGACGGCGCCGACGGGTTCGAGCAGGCGTTGCGCGCGGAGCCGGCCGTGGTTCTGGCGGATGTCCACATGCCAGGCATGAACGGGCACGCGCTGCTGCGCAGGCTGACCCACGCGGGGGTGCAGGCGAGCGTGATCCTCATGAGCGGCCAGGGTGAGCTCGACGATGCGATCGGCGCCTTGCGCGAGGGAGCGGTCGACTACCTCAAGAAACCATGGACCATGCGCGAGCTGACCACGGTCCTCGAGCGCGCGATGGGGCTGGTGGGCGCCCTGCGCGAGCTCAGCCTGCCTGCCGCCCGGGGTGGCGCCTCGGGCCCAGCCCGCGACGCCGACGCGGAGGTGGTGGATGCCTCGGCGCTCGTCGAGGAGATCGCCGAGCGCGCCGCCCGCGGACAGATGGTGCTGCCGCTGGTTCGGCCCCCGATGGCACGCCTGAGGAAGAACGCGGGCGATGGCGATCCCTCCGCCGAGATGGTGGGCGCCTTCAGCGACAGGGACCCGCGGCTGTCGCTGGCGGTCCTCCGGATGGCCGGCGGAGCCAACGAGCACGAGCCGCCCCTCGGTGATATTCGAGCGTTTATCGCCTCCCTGGAGGTTTCCACTGTACACGCGGCCGCCGAGACCCTGGCGCTGCGCGAGGCGTTCCCCATCCGGGTCGCGCCGCTGCGCATTCTCAACGATCGGATCTGGAGATTCTCGGTGGCGCGCGCGCTCGCGATGCAAGGCATCGCCGACCTCGCGGAGCTCGAGTCGCCGATCGATCGGCAAGACTGTTACCTGGCCGGTCTGCTGCTGGATATCGGCGCGTCGTATCTCCTTTCGATGATAGCGGAGGCGATGGAACGGCGGGGGAGTGGCATTTCCGACGCCGCCCAGATGACCGCCGCCGTCGCCGCCCACCACAGCCATCTGGGGGCATCGGTGCTGCATCAGTGGGGATTTTCCCCGGAGTGGGAGGCGCTCTTGGCCGGCCATCACGGCGATCCCTCCTCGTCGCCGGACCCGTTGTGGTGTGCCACCGCGCTCGGGGGGGCGGTGGCGGTTCGGGTCGCGGGGTTTGGCGATCCCACCGGAGATCGAAACCTCCGGCCGGAATCCCTGGCGCGGTGCGCCTACACCCTCGGGGTGGGCGACACTGTCCTGCGCCGGCTGACCAAATCGTTGACCGACAACGCCAACCAACTCTGGGCGGCCTGCGCGTAGACGAAAACGGCCCATCGGGAGTGGCAGCCACGGGGTCGGCCAAGCCGAGTTTTGCCGGGCGAACGGACCCTCTAAAGCAGCTGCGGGGAGTTGCCGATGCTTCGCGGTATGTCGGTGTTGTCGGTATCGGGTGCGGGTACGATTGCGGCCGCCGGGCGCGGGATGGGTCCCGCGCGAGGGACCGTGCTGCTGGTTGACGACGACCAGGCGGTGGCACGCGCCTACGAACGCATCCTGAAAAAGGCCGGCTATTCGGTCGATGTTTCCCACGACGCCCAGGAAGCCGTCGCGCTGTTTGGGCAAAGGCGTTTCGATGTCGTCGTCAGTGACGTCCGGATGCCCGGAATGAGCGGGTTGGATCTCTTGCGCGCGATCCGGCAACGCGATCTGGACGTGCCCGTCATCATCATGACCGGCAGCCCGGACGTGCAAACCGCCTCCGAGGCCATTGAATTTGGGGCCTTTCGCTACCTGGTCAAGCCCATCAACCTGGGGCAATTCCTGGTTCTCGTGGCGCGCGCGCAGCGGCTCCACGAGATGGCTCGCGTACGGCGAGAAGCCGTGGCGGAATATGGGCCCGACGGTCGGTACCTCGGCGACAAGGCGGGAATCGAAGCGCCCTTCGCCAATGCCCTGACAAAGTTGTGGATGGCGTACCAACCCATCGTCTCATGGTCGCAACGATCGCTGTTCGCCTACGAGGCCTTGGTGCGCACGGGCGAGCCCCTGTTGAGCAACCCCGCGGCGCTCTTCGATGCGGCGGAGCGGCTCGGCCGGTTGACTGATCTCGGCCAAGCCATCCGCCGACACGTGGCGAACACCATGTCCCACGCCGACCTCGCGACCCCGATCTTCGTCAACGTTCACCCGGCGGACTTGCAAGATGAATCGCTCTTCGCGCCCGAGGCTCCCTTGTCGGCGTTTGCCTCGCGCGTGGTTCTGGAGATCACGGAGCGCGCGAGCCTGGACCAGGTCACCGATCTGATGCCACGCCTGGCGCGGCTCCGGTCCATGGGCTATCGCATCGCATTGGACGATCTGGGGGCCGGGTATGCCGGATTGGCCAGCTTCGCGCAGCTCGAGCCCGAAATCGTGAAGGTCGACATGTCGATTGTGCGCGGGATCGACGTGTCGGTCACCAAGCAGAAGCTCCTCGGATCGATCGTCAGTGTGTGTCGCGATCTCGAGATTCACCTGGTCGCCGAGGGAATCGAGACCGTGGGTGAGCGTGATACTCTGGCCGCGCTGGGGGCGGACCTCTGTCAGGGATACCTGTTCGCGCGCCCCGGCAAGCCCTTTGTCGTACCCAAGTTCGACCACTCGATCCCGACGGTGGCGCCGACCATCGACACCACAGCCGCCTGAGCCGTGCCCCGCGCCTTCTTGGCCGAGCCTTGGTACAATTGCTCCAAGGGGGCCAGCTCATGAAGTTTGCGATGTTCGTCCGAATCGCGGCGATGGCCTGCGGTGCTCTGGTCGTAGGATTGGCGGGATGTGATTCGACTCCTGGCGCCAAGCCGACGGGCGCGGATGCGGGCCAAGTCGCCGCCGACGACATCGCGACGATCCGGGCGTCATACACCTCCTGGCAGGCCTTGTCGGACACCCCCGTGGACATCTCGGCCTACATTTTCGGCCTCTGTCGGACTCCGACCGCCGCCGAGACCGCGTTCGCCAACAGCGCCCATGGCCGCCACGCGTTGCGTGACTGGGCCAACCCGAAAGCGATGGACGGCCTCAACGCCAAGGGGGCGGCGGGATTCGCCGTGGGCGCAACGATCGTCAAGGAAAAATTCGCGACCGACCAGATCAGTGGCCAGCTGGTGCTGGCCGCACTGGGCATCATGATCAAGCGCGCGGCCGGTTCGGACACCGCCGGGGGCGACTGGGAGTTCGTGTACTGGAACGCGACCGACGGTGTATCCCGAGACCAGACCCAGCTGACGACCTGCAGCGCCTGTCACGCGGGTGGCGACGCGACCGACTACGTCTTCTTCGACGCCAATTGGCGTACTTCACCCGGTCCGTAACGGACGGGACGGTGACGCCCGGTCCGGCGCGTTGCCAATCGCCTGTTCGCGGTTGAAACTCGGTTCGTGTCTGAACAAACGTCGCGGCCCCCGAGGGCGAGCTACCAGATCCGCGTCATCGGCGCGGGACGGCCGACGTGGCGGGATATCTACTACGTCATCCTGCGCTGGCCCTGGAGCCTGACCCTGGGAGCCATCGCGGCCGCGTACCTGGGCGCCAACGCGCTCTTCGCGCTCGGGTACGTGTGGACGGGAGGGGTGGCCCACATGACGCCGGGTTCGTTCAAGGAGGCATTCTTCTTCAGCGTGCAGACCATGGGCACGATTGGCTATGGGGCGGTTTTTCCGCTCTCGAACGCCGCCAACGGCCTGGTCGTCGCGGAATCCATCACCGGCCTGCTGTTGACGGCGCTCGGCACGGGGCTGGTCTTCGCGAAGTTCTCTCGGTCGACCGCCCGGATGATCTTCACGCGCGAGGCCGTGATCGGCCCCTTGAACGGAGTGCCCACCCTGTCGTTTCGGCTGGGCAATGAGCGCGGCAACCGGATCGTCAACGCCGAGATTCACGTGAGCCTCGTGCGCACCGAGCGTACCGCCGAGGGACGCACCTTCTACCGCATGGTGAGTCTCGCCCTCGCGCGCGATCACGCGTTGACCCTGTCGCGGTCATGGACGGTGCTGCACACCATCGATGCCCAGAGCCCCTTGCAGGGCGAAACCGCCACGACGCTGGCGGCACAGGAGGCCGAATTGCAGGTCATGGTGGTGGGCCTCGATGACACGTTCATGCAGCAGGTTCACGCGAGCCACCAGTACTTCGCCCACGAGATCTTGTGGGACCACCGGCACGTCGACATCTTGACGGAGACCGAGTCGGGCGATTTGCTCGTCGACCTGCGCGCGTTTCATCACGTCGAGTCCTTGAAGTCCGGTTAGGATCGCGGGCCTACAAACAAATCGAGGCGAGGCAAACCGATGGTGCGCTTTTTCGAGGATTTCGAGGTCGGTCAGATATTCCGGTCGGGGGAAATCGAGGTGACGGCGGAGCGAATCAAATCCTTCGCGGCGGAGTTCGACCCCCAGCCCTTTCACCTGGACGAAAAGGCGGCGCAGGAAAGTCTGTTCGCCGGGCTCGCCGCCAGCGGCTGGCACACCGCCGCGTTGACGATGCGCCTGCTGGTGGACAGTGACCTGAAGATCGCGGGCGGGACCATCGGCGCGGGCGGAGAGGAGCTGAAGTGGCCTCGGCCCGTCCGCCCAGGCGACCGGTTGCGCATCGAAGCAGAGGTGCTGGATCTACGCGCCTCGCGCTCGCGGCCCACGCTCGGCATCATGAAGATCCGCCTGACGACCCTGAATCAGAACGGGGAGCCCGTTCAAATATCCACGCCCGCGTTGATGGTGCGTCGGCGGCCGACGGCGGTCTGAGCGGCGCCCTGCCGGCGGGGCCGCGGGGGCGGTCGCCGTCGCGGTCGCGCCAGCTCGATGATCTCGATGATGTCGTCGTCGGTCACGAGCACGTTGGCCCCGTCGACCGAGCCGTGGGCGTCGACGGAGATGGCTTGCGTCTGCGCGGGCAGCTTCAGAACGTCGGCCAGGCTCACGACGGCGGCCACCGCCGACCGCTTGGGCGCAAGCCCGGCTTCGAAGAAGAACTCGCCGTCGGTCCAGGCCAACGCGTCCCGCAAAAGACGGCGCACCTTCTCCGTGAGCACGCCCCGGAGATCCGCGGCCGACACCATCCCCGCGCGCATCAGCACGGTGCCCAGGCGCAGACGCGACCCCTGGCGCGTCGCGAGGGCGGATTGCAATTGTTCGGGCGCGACGATCCCGCGTTCAATCAGCAGCTGGCCGAGCAACATCTGCTGGTCCGTCGAGCTGGACAACATGACCCGTCCGCGCTGCAAGTGGAACTGCCGGACCACCATCCCGCGGCTGAGGCTCAGCGTCCCCGACATCCGCCGATCGGCAAGCCATCCGAGGACGTCTCGCAGCGGTACGGTTCCCACGTCACCTCGGAGCGGCATCCCCCCATTAAACGCCAGCCCCCGGGAACCGCCAGTTTCTGTCATGGGCTGGCAAGGCCGAAGGACTGGAGGCGGAGCAGACGCCCCTAGGCGCCGTTCTTCGGTCCGCCCTTGTCGACCCCGTTGCCCGGCGCGTGGCGGGGTTCGCCATCGGACTCGGTCAGGGTCATCTCCGGCGGCTCCCGATTGGGTGGTTGGTTCGCCAGCACTTGACGATACATCTCCTCGTGATAGCCGCGCTCGACGCTGTCGCCTCCCAGGAACTTGAAGATGGTCCGACCGACCTTGATGAGATCGCCATTGCGGAGGGTCTGCTCTTGAATCGGCTGGTCGTTGATGTACGTACCGTTGCTCGAGTCGAGGTCGCGGATGAGCACCGACTTGCCGTTCACCACGAGCATCGCGTGGTTCCGCGAGATCGACACTTGATTGACGCGGATCTCGCATTTCGACGACCGCCCGATGACGACAGAGGCGGCGTTCAAGTCATAGACCTTGCCCAGCTGGTCGCCGTAGATCACCAC
>PMNO01000283.1:6421-6593 GCA_003161835.1 Myxococcales bacterium
CTACGATCCTGCCCGCTGTCCCACAGCGCCCGGGCCAAGACGAAGCGCGTTTCGCAGAGATCGCCGCCGGGATCGTTGCTCAGCCGAATGCGCAGGGCGCGCTCCAAGTAGGGAATCGCAAGGTCCGGCTCGCCGCCCTCGACGTAGCCGAGCCCGATGGTGGTCAAGGGAT
>PMNO01000160.1 GCA_003161835.1 Myxococcales bacterium
CCGGCGTCGACCACGGCCCGCGCGATCTGAACCAGATAGTCGGGATCGGTGCGCGCCCCATCCTCCGCCGAGAACTCCACGTCCGCTACATACTTTCGCGCCAGCCGGACCCCGGCCACGGCCGCATCCAGCACTTCTTGACGCGATTTCTTCAACTTGTGCTTCAGGTGAATGTCGCTCGTGGCTATGAAGGTGTGAATGCGCGGAGGCATCGCCGCTGACTCCAGGGCGGCCGCCGCCCTTTCGATGTCGAGCGGTGTCGAACGCGCCAGCGCCGCGACGCGGGCCTTCACCTCGCGGCCGACGGCGCGCACCGCCTCGAAGTCCCCATCCGATGCGATCGGGAAACCGGCCTCCATGATGTCCACTCCAAGCTCCGCCAGCTTGTGGGCCAGGCGCAATTTCTCGGTCACGGTCATGCTGCAGCCGGGCGATTGCTCCCCGTCGCGCAGAGTGGTGTCGAAGATGAATACGCGGTCGGCTCCTGAAATCATGGTTTGAATCGTGCCCTCTTCACGTGGATTCGGCAAATTTATAATTGTAGCCATGGGTATTAGTGCATATCATGACCCCAGGGTCTCCATGGAGCTGTATGCGCTGCAGGTCTTTGCCACGGTGGTCGCGGAGCAGAGCTTCACGCGCGCCGCNNACGGAGATCGGCGAAAAACTGATCGATCGCTCGTTCAAGACCGCCAAGGAACTGGTGCTGACCGATGCGGGCCGCGCGGTCCTGGAGTTCGCGCGGCGCTTTGAAAACCTGCGTCAGGAGATGGACAACGCGCTGGCCGAGCTGCGCGACAATTCGGCGGGCCGTCTGACGATTGGCGCCAACGAATCGTCGACATTGTACTTGCTGAGCCACATCGAACGATATCGGCGGCTTTACCCCAAAATCAAAGTTCAGGTGAGGCGCGGGCAATCGAGCAAGATCCCCGCGGAGCTGCTGGACGGCAACCTGGAGCTGGGGGTCGTCAGCTACGATCCCAACGATGAGCGGCTGATATCGAAGGTGATCTACGCCGACGCGCTGGCGTTTGTCGTTTCGCCGCGGCACCGCTTCGCCGGGCGCAAGGCCGTATCCATCACCGATCTCGGCATGGAAACCTTCATCGCGCACAACGTCGTATCCCCCCATCGGGAAACCATCCTGCGCGAATTTCGCCGCCACAAGGTGCCCCTGAACATGGACGTCGAAATGCCCACCCTCGAGTCGATCCGAAAGCTGGTGCAGAACAACGAAGGGGTCGCGTTCTTGCCGCGGATGGTGGTGCGACAGGAGCTGGATCGCAAGCTGCTTTGCGAAGTGAGTGTCAAGGAGCTGCATGTCGAGCGGCCGATCAGGCTGGTGTATCCCCGGGGCCGCGCGCTCTCGCATGCCGCTCAGGCGTTCCTGGAGGTCGTCAATGAAGCTCCCGCCACCAAGGCTTGACGGCCGAAAGCCGAATATCAGGAGCCGCGATAGGGACCGTACCCGGTGCCGGCCGTCCAACCGTCAAGCCTCAACCCGAACCACCAACCCGACGATGGTTGCGCCACGACACGACTCGCCCGCCGAAATCGACGACAAGCCCGGTTTGTCGCCTGCGGTGAGGCGATGTCGGTTGTAGGATTGCAGCCAAGTCTTGAACGTTCCTCCCCGTCTCGCAGATGCGGCCGCATGGGCCGCCAAAGCCGCCGCCCGCCGCGGCATTCGCGCGTTGTCGGACGACAAGGCTCCATTCGGCATTCGTCTACGGAGGTTCGCGGGGCCGTCCTCCTACCGAAGCAAGATCTCCCATCTTCGGATCGCGCACCTCACCGACCTGCACGTCGGCCGCATCACTCCCTTCGCCGTGCAACAGGCGGCGGTGGCGATGACCAACGCCGAGGCGCCGGATCTGGTTGTGCTGACCGGCGATTTCGTATGTCACAGCCAGCTCTATCTCGAACAGCTCGTCGAGGTGGTGGGCGGCTTTCGCGCTCCGACGATCGCGGTGCTGGGCAACCACGACTACTGGTCGGGCGCCGATGAGGTCGAGCGGGCCCTGCGTCGGGCGGGGGCCGAGGTCCTCAAGAACCGCCATACAGTTCTCACCCTAGGCCGAAACCACGAGCGCCTCCAGGTGCTCGGTCTCGACGATGCGTACACCGGCCACGCCCGTCGCGATGAAGCGGTCAAGGGGCTACGACGGGACATTCCCACCCTGGGCCTGTCGCATATCGCCGAGGAGGCGGATGGGCTTTGGCGCCACGGGGTTCCTCTTGTCCTGGCCGGTCACACCCACGGCGGTCAGGTCACGCTGGCCAGACTTCACGAGCTGACCCTGGGCAAGATCGGTGGCCACCGCTACGTCCATGGCCTCTATGGTTCCCGTCGAGCCACCGGACATGCTTCAGTCGACAGCGTCGGCAACCGCCTGAGCAAGGGCACGGGCACGGGCCTGGCTGCCACCCCCGAGGGGGCGGTCTACGTCGGCGCAGGGATTGGCGCGGCGGTCATGCCACTGCGAATCGGGGAGCGCGGTAAGCGCGAGGTCACGATCTTCGAGCTGGGGGCCGAGCCGGGCAGCTTCGAGGAGCATCACGGCGAGCAGGAGCCCATGCCCGGCCGAAAACCGTCGCAGGCCAAGATGGCCAAGCGCGCCGCCGCGGTGGTCCGAAAACGCCTGTCCCGCGAGCGTCACAAGCTGCGAACGATGGGGCCGACAAAGAGCTAGGGACGAAGAGCTAGGGGCAATGCGCTCGGTTAAGAGGGACCTCGGACCTCGGGCCTCCCGCGAGTCGTCAGAGGTCGCGCCCGCCTGCTGGGAGTTTTCCCGGAAGTCCGAGGCCCGAGGCCCCCTCGCGGGCTGATTCGGACCCGCGGCCTCAGGGAATCTCGATCTCCGGACATCCGAAGATGATCTGGACCTTGTCGGCGGCATCGTTCTTGATCATCTCGCACCAGGCTCCGAACACCTCGACCGTCTTCGGATCTCGATAGTTCCACCCGGCCGCGTTGGACGGGTCGAACGGTGCCTTTTGTCCCATCACCTTGACGGCGATGTTGTTCGGGACCGGAGGCTCGCTGCTCAAGGGGAACACGCAATCCTTGTTGATCACGCCGGTTATGGCCTGGAGAGCCCCCACCAATTCCGAGTTGGTGGCTCCCAGATAGTATTTCGCCGCCATCGGGTCCGACCTGAACAACGACGCGCCCGCTCGCGGGCGTGAATTTGATCGCGTTCGAGAGCAGATTGATCAACACCTGTTCCAGCGCGCGCCGATCGGCGATCAAGGACGGCAATTCTTCGGCAAGATCGCGCGCAAGAATGACGCCTCAGTTGTCGGCGGTGACGCGCACCATATTGAGGCATTCTTCGATCAAAGCGCCGAGCTCGAACGGCTTGGCGTCGATCGCGAACTTGCCGGCCTCGATCTT
>PMNO01000132.1 GCA_003161835.1 Myxococcales bacterium
TGCTGGAACTCGTGCACCGAGCGCAGGTCCGTGTTGGCGGTCAAGTTGACCTGCACCAGGGAGCCCTTGGTCTGCCCCACGGCGGCCAGGTAGTTGTTGGCCGCCAAGGCCTGGCGCACCTGGCTCGGAGAGATGCCGAAGGCCGCCATCCGGTCCGCTTTCAGCCAGATGCGCATCGCGAACGTCCGGGCGCCCAAGATGTCGGCGCGCTGCACGCCTTCGATCGCCGAGAGGCGCGGCTGCACGACGCGCACGAGATAGTCCGTGATCTCGTTTTGCTTCAAGAACTGCGACGAAAAGCTCAGGTAGGCGGCCGCGAACTGGCTGTCGGCGGACTCGATGTTGATGACGGGAATCTCGGCCTCGGGCGGCAGATCGCCGCGAACCTGATTCACCTTGGCGCTGATCTCGGAGAGCGCACGGTTGGCGTCGTAGTTGAGCCTCAAGCGGGCGTGGATGATCGAGAGGTTCTGCTTGCTTTCGGACTCGAGGTAGTCGAGCCCATCGGCGGCGGCGATCGACCGTTCGAGGGGCGTGGTGATGAACCCGCGCACCAGCTGCGCGTTGGCGCCGACGTAGGTGGTCGTGACCGTCACGGTGGCGTTCTCGCTGCGCGGGTACTGCCGCACGTTGAGGGATCGCATCGCCTGAAGACCGGCGATCAAGACGACGAGGTTCACAACCAGCGCCAAGACCGGCCGGCGAATGAAGAGATCCGTGAACTTCATGATTGTGCTCGCACGGTCGTCACTTGTCGGATGGCTTGGGGTCGACTTCGACCTTGGGCGCGAGGGAGTTGTTGACCACCACCTTCACCCCTTTGCGCAGCTTGAAGGCCCCGTTGCTGACGACGGTCTCGCCCTCCTTTAGTCCAGACAGGACCGCCACCAAATCACCGCGCCGCTCACCGAGCCGGACGAAACGGGGCTGGGCCACCAGATTCTCCAGCACGAAGACCGAATCTCCGTAGGGTGCAAACACGACCGCGGTGGCGGGGATGACAAGGACGTCGTGCTTGTCCGATGCCAGAACGTCGACGTTCACGAACAACCCCGGCCGCAGGAGGCCATCCTTGTTGGGAAAGGTGGCGCGGACCCGAACATTGCGGGTGACCACGTCCACCTCCGAGTTGATGGTGGTGACCACCCCTTGCCACGTCCTGCCGGGAAAGGAATCCACCCGAAGGCTGGCGCTCTGGCCAATCTTGAGATCGGCCAAGGCCTGTTGCGCGAGGGAAAACTCCCCGTAGATCGGGTCGACCGACTGGAGCGTCGCGATGGGTGTCCCGGGCGACACCACCTGGCCGCGCTCGACCTGGCGAATGGCGACCCGGCCGTCGAAAGGTGCGCGAATGGTCTTCTTTTCCAGGGTCGCCCGCAGATTCATGACCAGCGCGTCGGTCTGCTTGGCGCGGGCCTCCGCCGCTTCGAGATCCGCGGGGGTGTTCGCGCCACCTTTGCGCAAGATGCGCTGGCGCTCCAGGGTCGCCTTGGCCAGGGCCGCATCGGCCGTCGCGGATTCGAGCTGCGCCTCTTCGTTGGTGGTGTCGAGCTTGACGAGAACCGCGCCGCGCTTCAGGGTCTGGCCCGAATCGAAGCCGACCTGGCGAATCAGGCCTGGCAGCTCGGCGCCGAGCGTGACGTCGTGGATCGCCACCAGCGAGCCAATCGCGGAACGCCTCGACTCCCAGGACGCCGCCGCCACCGGGCAAGACGTGACCGACTCGGCAGGAGGCACGAACGCCTTCCCCGCTTGAATCATCGCGCGCACCTGCGCGACCTTGACCCCTGCCAAAACCGCGATGACCAGAACCACCCCCGCGACCGCCATGATCCAGATTTTTGATTTGCTTTTCATGGGAACCTCGACAGACCTCCGATGCTTGCCCGGTTGGACCCCCATGTCTACCTGACAAATCGCCCGGCGGCCGGTCTGTATTTCCGGGTGGCGAACTAGCTCACGGGCGGGTCGGCGAAGTCGAAGTCGAACTCGTAGATGTGCTTGCCGTCGATGATCTCGATGACCATGGAACCGCGAATTCTGGCCAGCTCACCCGTTCCCGAATCAGGCACCACCGAAACCCGCAATTCTGGCTTCCCGCGCGTCATGGTTCCGGAGTGCTGCAGGACGAAGCCGCCGGCCCGTCCCAGCAGGGTGCCAGTCACGTGCTCGATGGCCACGTAGCCCGCCGAGTTGCTGACCGTGGTGATCGCGCTCAGCATCTCCAACGTGCTCACCGCCTGCAAATCGCCGTGAAACACCTTGCTGATCGACACGCGGCTAAGAATCGCCCCGCTCACCGTGTCGTAGGGAGGCTGCGGGTTTATCGTGATATCGAACGTTCCAGCCGCATGGGTGTTCATCCCGGCATGCTAGCGCATGGGTCCCCCGGACGCGCGCGTCCTCCGGTCGCCCTGTCAGGATCACTTGCCGAAGGCTTTGGCGTCTTCGGCGAAGGCCTTCATGCCTTCATCGCTGAGGGGATGATCGGCCACCGTGGCGAGGATCGACGCGGGCACGGTGAGAATATCGGCGCCCGCGAGCAGGCATTCCGTGAGCTGAACCTGGTTGCGGAAACTGGCCGCGAGGATTTCGGTCGTGATCTGGTAGTTCGCGAACACCGTTGCGATCTCGAAGATGAGGCGCGCGCCGGCATCCTTGAGCGCCCCACCCGAGGCCACGTACTCGCTGTTGTGCAGGGCCTGATCGCCCTTCGTGTTCTTGTGATCCTCCACCCAGTACAAGGAATTTCCGGGCTTGCGTTCAGGCTTGTCCTGCTTGTATCCGTAGTCGGCGAGGCGACCCAAAAAAGGACTCACATAGGTGGCGCCGGCGTTGGCGGCCCACAAGGCCTGGGTGGTGTTGAAGATCAGAGTGGTGTTCACCTTGATGCCGCGCTCCCACAGGCGACGGATCACCTTGATGCCGGTGAACGGATCGGCACCCGCGTTGACGGCGCGGTATCCCCCTATCGGAACTTTGATGACGGAATTATCGCCCAGTTCGGAAAGCTCGGACGCCTGGCGGACCATGTCCTCCTCCACCAACTCGGTGAGTTCCAGCGACACGGGATGGGGGCGCAACAGCGTACAGAGGTCTTTCATGATCCCCTTGGCCTGGTCCCAGGATTTGGCCCCCGCTTTTTTGAGCAGCGACGGATTGGTGGTGATCCCGTTGATGATGTTGGCCCGGAACAACGGCTCGATCTCGGAGCGCGTGGCCGAGTCAGCGAAGATGCGGGGGGCCTTCGCGGCGGGATGCCTGATCGGGTTGCCGAGCTTGTCGGCCCTGTCCGCGTTGACGACCGGCATCAGCCCCTTGCGGTCGAACATGGCGGCGCTGGAAAAATGCGGTGTGAACATGCCGTAAGGGTTCCACAGTTTTTCATCCCCGTTGCGACCTTTCTGCAAATGGTCAACCGCAGCGGGGACGGGGCGGGAGCGCGCGGTCCCCGGTTCGGCGCGACCCGTGTTAGGGTGCCGTCCGGCAAAACGAATCGCGACAGGGCGTGGCGCCCGCTGACGTCTCGCGCCAATGGCCCTGGTCTTGCGTAGGTCTTGCCCATACCCCCGATATCGCGAACCCAGGAGGATGCAGATGAATAGGTCCCTGAAAGGCGGTTTCCTCGTTTTCGCTGTACTGACCTCGGCGGCAGGGGTGGCGCTCGCCAGCAAGACGGTGATCAAGACCAAGGGCGCCGACGCGAGCGGGTCGTTCGACGCCCAGGAGGTTCAGACCTGCGCGAATGGCTCGACGGCCCTGAGCACCACTTCGGTGCAGATCGACATATTCGAGGCCACCACGACGACCAACGGCGC
>PMNO01000406.1 GCA_003161835.1 Myxococcales bacterium
CCCAGAGCGTCGGCGATGACCGAACCGACACCGTCGATAGCAGCCACGGTATCTCGGCGCGATTCGGGTGAAGTATCGCAAAGCGCCTCCAGCGTTCCGAACTTGGCTGCGATCGCGCGCGCGGCCACCACGCCGACATGAGGAATGCCCAACCCGATCAGCAGCCGCGATAGCGTCGCGTGTTCCCGGCTGCGCGCGATCGCCGCGATCAGATTTTCAGCCGATTTGCGCGCCATGCGCTCGACGCGGGCCGTCCCCCCGTCATCGTCGGGCGGGATCAATTTTTCCACCGTCAAATCGAAAATGTCGGCCGCATCGGTCACCAGCTTCTTGCGAACCAACTCCTCCGCCAGGACCTCCCCGATACCTTCGATGTTCAGCGCACCACGCGCACAGAAAAACTGGATCGCCTTCCAACGTTGCTCGGGGCAGGAGCGGTTGAGGCACCGCAGCACGACCTCCCCCGGGCGCCTCACCAACGGCGTGCCACAACTGGGGCAGTCGGTGGGCTCTGCAATGAGGATCTCACTGCCATTCCGTGCGGCGCCGACGACCGCGATGACCTTGGGGATGATCTCGCCGGATTTTTCGACGATCACGAGATCGCCCAGGCGTACGTCGAGGCGCTCGACCTCGTCCCAGTTGAACAGCGACGCGCGCTTGACGGTAGTTCCCGAGAGCTCGACCGGATCCAACATCGCGACCGGCGTCACCGCCCCGGACCGTCCGACGTTCACCTCGATTCCGCGCAGCCGGGTTTCGGCCCGCAAGGCGGGAAACTTGTACGCAATGGCCCAACGCGGGAATTTGGCGGTCGCGCCCAGGACCCGCCGTTCAGCGAAATCATCGACCTTGACCACCAGTCCGTCGGCCTCGTACGGCAATTGCGACCGCTTGACGGACCAGGATTCGACCGATGCCGCCAAGGCGTCGATCCCCGTGACGACCGTGATGTCGGGCGACACCGGCAGGCCCAGCTCGCGCATCCACGTGAGCGCCTCCGAGTGGCGCGNNCGCGCGCACTCACGTGCGTCCAGCAGTTTCAGGGAGCCGCCGGTTGCGTTGCGCGGGTTCTTCCACAGGTCCTCGCCGGCGGCGGCGCGGTCGACGTTGATGAGGTCGAAGTCGCGCCTCAACATGAAGACCTCGCCACGGACCGTGATCGTCGCCCGCTCACCGAGGGCAAGCGGCAGCGATCGGATGGTCCGCAGGTTGGCGGTGACGTCCTCTCCCACTCGTCCATCGCCCCGGGTGGCTCCCAGGGTGAATCGCCCGTCGCGGTAGGAGAGCTCCACCGAGATGCCATCGATCTTGGGCTCGACCGCGAACGCCGCCGCAGGCGCGTCCAGGCCCCGGGCGACCCGGTCGCAAAATGCGAGCAGCTCGTCCCGGCTGTAAGTGTTGTCGAGCGACAGCATCGGTTGCTCGCGCACCACCTTTGGAAATTCAGAAGCGGGGGTAGGCGCCACCCGCTGGGTTGGCGATTCGGCCACGATCCACTCTGGATGCGCGGCTTCGATCTCCTTCAGATCGCGATACAAGGCGTCGTAGGCCGCGTCCGAGATGACGGGCGCCATATCCACGTAGTACCGTCGGTCATGCTGGCCCAATTCCTCGACGAGGGCCAGATAGCGATCGCGTGGATTGGTCACGGGGACGCAGCCGCGATTGGTTTGACTCCTTGCAGGCACGCGACCACCATGCTCACGGGAAAGGGCGCGCCCGAAAAATAGGTTTCGATGGCTTCCTTGACGAAGAAGAAGACATCCTGCATCTCGTCACCGCGTCCCCCGGCGATCTGTTTCCAGATCGGCAGCGGTCCCAGCTCGACGATCGGCGCGAAGAAGAATTCGCGGGCGCTCTTGAACAGAAGCTCCCAGCGATTGACGTCGATCGCAATCTGGGTGAGGCCCGCGGATTCCAGCCAGCGGGTCACGACGTCTACATCCGGCAGGCTCCTTTTGTAGGCCGCGAGCGCCGTCAGACCGTCCGGCTTGCCCTGTTCGGTCAGAACGTCAGCGTACAGATCCAGAAACTCCGCCCAGGATCCCCGCAGCGGGATGGTGGCGACGAGGCGGCCTCCGGGCTTGAGAATCCGGGCCCCATCGGAGAGCGCGGCTCCCGGATCGGGAACGTCGGCGAGCGCGAGATTGGACACGATCAGGTCATAGGCGCCGTTGCCCCCTGGCCACGGGGGTAGAAGGTCGGCGCACTGAAACGACACCTTGCCTCCCGCGGGTGAAAGCGCCTTGGCGGCATTCGCCCGATCGATCAACGCCGGAGACGGATCAATTCCCACGATGCGACCCTTCTGATCGAGGCGCTCGCCTACCGCCAGGGCCNNTCAGCGCCGCGTTCGGGCACCAAGGGCCAGATATCCGCGTCGTAGGCCGCGGCAAATTTTTGCTGCCGGGGGGTTGCGGGTTTCATGTCCGATCGGGTGCCGCGAAACGGACACGAACGGCGCGACCGTGTCCATCGAGGCCCTCCACGGAGGCCAGCCGTTCGATATC
>PMNO01000608.1 GCA_003161835.1 Myxococcales bacterium
GGAACCACCTGCGCCATCGTATCGAATCCAGGGTTCATCAGTAGGTTCCCGGCGCTTTTTCGCCGGCAGACGCACTTGTGCGTCGACATGTCGCAGCTTGGTCTGTTGGTGCCGGCGCAAGATGCGTCGCTGGAGCACTGAACGCATGCGCTGTTCAGGCAAATGGGAGCGTCCGAGCCGCAGGGGGTACAACCGGGTCCGCAGTGTGCCGCGCTGGATGTTGTGTCGAAGCACGATCCGCCGCAGGCAGTTTGCCCGGACGGGCACGTCAAGCAGTCGGTCTTGGTGGCGTTGCAGCCGTTCGCACACGATTGCGTAGCCGGGGCCACGCACACGCCACTCGCGTTGCAAACGGTCGCGTTGGTTTTCGTCGTTCCGGTACAGGAAGAACCTGCGCCGCACGTCGTGTTCGGGGGCTTGTTTCCGGTTTCGAGGCACATCATCGATCCTGTCGCGCACGAGGTCGTACCCGTCTTGCAGGGATTCGCCGGTGTGCACGCCTGGTTGGGCACGCACGCTCGGCAGGTTCCTGCCAGGCAGTACATGTTCGTTCCGCACATCGCGCCGTCAGCCGCCGGGGCGCATGCACCCGTTCCGTTGCAGGTTCCAACTTGACACTTCGAAGNNCGCGGCGTTTGGTTGGCCGGTAGCGCCGTGCATTTTCCGATCGACCCCGCCAGGTCACAGGCTTGGCAAGAGCCCGCGCAGGCGATATCGCAACAGTAGCCGTCCACGCAATTGCCCGACACGCATTGTCCGGGCGCCGAGCACTTGCTCCCGTTCGCCACCTTGCCGCACGATCCCGCGACGCAGGGTTGCCCCTGACAATCGGAGTCGGCCGCACATGTCGTCGCGCACGCCGTGCCGTCGGCTTTGCATTTGAACGGCAGGCACGCCACCACCGGCGCCGGCTTGCAAGTTCCGAGGCCATCACAGGTCGAGCCGGTGACCGACATCTGCGTGGCCGCGGTGCAGGTCCCGCCCGAACAAACTTCGCCACTCGGATAGAGCTGACAAGCGCCCTTGCCGTCGCAAGCGCCATTCTGCTTGCAGGTCGTCGCGGCCATCTTGGGACAGGCTGGGTGGGGGGAGGGCGCAACGCTCCCCACCGGAACCGGCGTGCAATGTCCCTCGAAGGCCTTGAGATTGCACGCCGAGCAACTGTCCGCGCAGATGGCGTCGCAGCAGACCCCGTCGACGCAGTTTCCCGAGGCGCAGTCTGCCTTGTCGGAACACGCGGCGGCCAACTGTCGGCCTGACAGCGGACCATCGACAGGAGCGTCCAGCGTCGCCAGCCCGCCGCCATCTTGTGTGGGCTGGCCCGCTATTCCACCTGAGCCGACCAGGATCGCGATCCCGCCCGTACCGAGCGCTCCCCCCGCGCCCGCGTGGCCGCCTCCGACACCGCTTGCGGAGCCTACCGTCGCGGAATCCTCCGCGGCGTCGCCCGCGTCCAGGTACACCGGGTGGTATGGCGTCGGGGTGGGGCACGCTGTATTTGCAACGAGCGCCAACGCCACAATCAGCATGGCCCTTGGTCTGTTCACGAACACGAATACATTGCGATTCAGATTCACCGGTGATCTCCTCCCACCTGATCCAGGGCCCACTTTTTGGTTCGTCGTACACCAAAACAGCGCGCCGAGCCACCCTGGTCGAGATAGGCCTATCAGGCGGGCAGGGGATTCTCGGTCGCAGGGCGAGCCCGGTTGCGCAGCGCCGCGCCCAGAGTCACCCAGGCGAGAGGATGCGCCTACGCGGCGCCTTCTGGCGGCGCTGACGCCGCACGGTGGCGGCAAGCGCGACTGGCGCGCGCTGGAACGCTAGGGAAGAACCTGCATCCGCAGGTTGCGATAGAAGACCTCGGCCTGCTCGCCCTGCCAGGCGATGTTGCCCGTGGTCACGGGTTTGCCCGAGGAATCCATGACGGCCGAGGTTCTGTTCACGATGTGTCCGTTGACGGAGTAGACGGCGGCGCCGTTGTCGACCTGCAAGAGGCAGGTATTCCAATCCGAGCCGGCGCCCGTGGTCGCGCTCGCGCCGACGCCGGGCATCTCGAAGTTGCCGCTGCGTATGTGCTGAGTCAACCCACCGGTGACGGTCACCGTGACGCCGCCTGCTGCGGCCTCCGCGAACTGGGCCGTGTTGTTCGGCATGCCGAGCGATTTGCACTGGGCATAGAGCGCATAAATGTCGCCGGTCGAGCCCCACTTGTTTTGAAACTCGATGGACGACGGCCAGACCTGCGTCCTGTCGCCGTGAATGTGCCACAGCACGCCCGCATCCCGCGGGAACGCTGTCAAATCCGTTCCACGCCCCGTCGAGTCGATCTGAAATTTCTTGGTGCCCCACTTGTACTCCCACGACAGGTTGTACTTGCTGTAGGAGGCGACGGTCTGCAGGAGATAGTGAGACTGCAGGGATTGATCGGGTGCGTCGGCGTAGACGTGGATCATTCCGCTTTCGGGCTTGAAAATCGCCAACGCGGCGGCGCCCGTCACCAGCATTCCCGGCGCGTTGTTCGCCGTGGTCGTCGCCTTGTACACCTCGAAACCCGTCAGATCCGTGCCATTGAAAAGATCGACGGTACCCGCTCCGCCCAGCCCGGTTCC
>PMNO01000169.1 GCA_003161835.1 Myxococcales bacterium
CGGGCGGCAAGGACAGCTATGGCCTATTGGTGATCCTCCGCGATCTGCAGCGGCGGGCGCCCGTCACGTTTGACTTGATCGCGGTCCATCTGGATCAGGGCCACCCCGGCTACGACGGCGCCCCGTTGCGCGCGTGGCTGGAAGCCGAAGGCGTACCGTTTCGAATTCTGAGCGAGGACACCTACAGCATCGTCACCGACAAGATCCCCGAGGGAAAGACCTACTGTTCGTTGTGCGCGCGCCTGCGGCGCGGCGTTCTGTACCGGGCCGCCGACGATCTGGGATGNNTTTTCGGGGAAGCTGGGGGCCATGCCGCCGCGGCTCGTCTCCGATGATGGCAAGCATGTCGTCATTCGCCCGTTGATAACCTGCGCGGAATCGGACCTCGCGGCTTTGGCGGTGGAACGACGGTTCCCCATTTTGCCGTGCAATCTGTGCGGGTCGCAGAGCGAGGCGCAGCGTAGGCAAATGAAGACGTTGATCGCCACTCTCGAGCAAAAACACCCTACCGTACGTGCCAGCATGTTGGCGGCGTTGGGAAATGTCGTGTCCAGTCATCTGATGGACGCACGGCTGACGGCCGAGATCGCTGCCGGCCGAGCCGCCATGGGCACCGCGCCGACCCACGCCGTGCCCCACCCTGGGCTCCAACCACCGGCTCCAACCACGACCGCCTCCGGGGTCCTGCCCGTCTCCGCGCTCTTGCGCCGCACCTCCACGTCCTGACCGGGCCCGCGCGGAACGCGCATGTCCCGTCGCAATCTCTCGCCGCGGCCGCCCCGGTGGATTAGATTCGCGCGCTTCCTATGTCGAACTTTCGCCGATTCTGGTCCGTTGTACGTGAGTCGCTGCGCGGATCGCGCCCCGATCTCACTCAGATTCCGCTCGGTCGCGCGATCCTCCTGCTGGCCGTGCCCATGGTCCTCGAAATGAGCATGGAATCGATCTTCGCGGTGGCGGACATTTTTTGGGTGTCCAAGCTCGGCCCCGACGCCACCGCCGCGGTCGGATTGACCGAGTCGATGATGATCATCATTTACGCCCTGGCGATGGGACTATGCATGGGTGGCGGCGCGGTCATCGCCAGGCGCATCGGACAAAAGGATCAAGACGGTGCCGCCCGGGCTACCGTGCAGCTGATCCTCATTGGCCTCGCGCTGTCGGCGGTCGCGGGAATCGCGGGGGCCACCATGGCCCCTCGGTTGTTGACGGTCATGGGGGCATCCCCGGCGACCATCGCGATCGGCGGGCAGTTCACCGCCATCATGTTGGGGGGCAGCGCGACGGTCGTCTTGCTGTTCATGATGAACGCCGCCTTTCGCGGCGCGGGCGACGCGGTGGTCTCCATGCGGACGCTGATCCTCGCCAACGGGATCAACATCGTCCTCGGTCCATTCCTGATCTTCGGATGGGGGCCGTTCCCGCGGATGGGAGTCACCGGCGCCGCGGTGGCGACGACCATCGGACGGGGGGTGGGCGTCCTGTATCAGCTGCGGGCCCTGCGCGCCGGCCGGGGTCATCTGATGGTGCGGCGCAAGCACCTGCGCCTGGACCTGGATATCATGCGAACCATCGCCCGCATTTCCACCAGCGGCGTCGTGCAGGCCCTGATCGGCACCACCAGCTGGGTGGGTCTGGTGAAGATCCTGTCGGGATTTGGCAGCGCCGCCCTGGCCGGCTACACGATCACCGTCCGCATCGTGCTATTCGCATTGCTGCCGTGCTGGGGCATGTCCAACGCGGCGGCGACCATGGTCGGGCAAAACCTGGGCGCCGGTCAGCCCGACCGCGCCGAAAAAGCGGTGTGGCGTGCCGCCCGGTACAATTTCGTCTTTCTGGGCGCGGTCGGGGTGGTCTTCACGATTTTCTCGCCTGAAATCGTGGGTGTGTTTTCCCCGGACGCGGCTGTCGTCGCAATCGGGTCGCGCGGGCTGCGCATCGTCAGCCTGGGCTTTGTGTTCTACGGCATGGGCATGGTGGTGACCCAATCCTTCAACGGCGCGGGCGACACGCGAACGCCCACGCTGATCAATCTCTTCTGCTACTGGCTGTGGGAAATACCGATGGCCTACGCGCTCGCCGTTCCGGCGGGCCTGGGCCCCACGGGGGTCTTCATCGCGATCGCGATCGCCTTTTCCACCATGGCCGTCGTCGGCGTGGTTCTTTTCAGGCGCGGGACCTGGAAGCGCGTCCGGGTATAGCGAACTCGGGCGGGGCCGCCTCGGCGTACTTTGTTGGCGACGGCTCGGCGGCGCTCAGGCGCGGGCGGCGGGTCCACGCGCTCGCGACGGCGTCCGGGGCGGGATGCCGCTGGGACGACGGGGCGCCTTGACCAGGGCCACCGCCAAGACTTCGCGCATGGTCTTGGCGGGCACGATCTCCACCTTGTTGCGCACGTGCTCGGGGAGCTCGGTCAAATCACCGATGTTCGCCGCCGGAATGATCACGGTGCGAATCCCCGCGCGNNAGGGTCAACTCGCCTGTCATGGCCACGTCATGCCGGACCGCGACGCCCGAAATCAGCGACACCAGGGCGCACGCCATGGTGACCCCGGCGGACGGCCCATCCTTGGGAACGGCGCCCGAGGGAACGTGAATGTGGATCTCCCGCCCCGCGTAGAACTCGGTGCCAAGACCCAATTCGAGCGCCTGGGCGCGCGCAAATGACAGCGCGGCCTGCGCCGACTCTTTCATGACGTCGCCCAGCTGCCCGGTCAACGTCAGCGAGCCCTTGCCCGCCATGGTCGTCGCTTCGACGTGCAGCACCTCGCCGCCGTAGGGCGTCCAGGCGAGGCCATTGACGCTGCCCACTTCGTCGACGCCGGTACGCTCCTCGGGAAGGTACTTGGGCGGTCCCAGATACTTGGTCACGTCCTCGGGCGTGATGGCGGCGCTCGCGGCTGCCTTGCGCGACGTCACCCGTCCGGATCCACCGGCGGTAGCGGCCTTGGCGCCGCCGCCGGCCCCACTGCCGCCACCTTCTTCCACCACCCGCCGGGCCACCCGCCGGGCCAGTTGCGCAATCAATCGTTCGAGCTCGCGCAAGCCGGCCTCGCGCGTGTACTCCGAGATGATCCGCCGCAAGACCGGCCGGCCGATGCTGATATCGCGCGTGGTCAGACCCGACTCGCCCACCTGCCGCGGAACCAGGAATCGCTCGGAGATCGCCAGCTTCTCTTCCTCGCTGTAGCCGGACAGACGGAGAGTTTCCATCCGATCGCGCAAGGGCGGAGAGATCGATTCGGCGAAATTGGCGGTCGCGATGAAGACCGCGCGCGACAGATCGAACGGGACCGCCAGATAGTGGTCGCGGAAGGTGTGGTTTTGTTCGGGGTCAAGAACCTCCAGCAGCGCCGCCGAAGGATCGCCGCGAACATCCGCCCCCATCTTGTCGACCTCGTCCAACAGCATGACGGGATTGTTGGTGCCCGCTTGCTTCAGCCCCTGAATGATCCGGCCCGGCAACGCACCCACGTAGGTGCGCCGGTGCCCGCGAATCTCCGCCTCGTCGCGTACGCCTCCGAGAGAGATGCGAACGAACTTTCGTCCCAGCGCCCGCGCGATGGACCGGCCGAGCGACGTCTTACCGACGCCGGGCGGGCCCAGGAAACACAGGATCGGACCGTGGACACCGCCGCGCAATTTTCTGACAGCCAGGTAGTCGAGAATCCGTTCCTTGATGTGCTCGAGATCGTAGTGATCCTCGTCGAGGATCTTCTGCGCCAGAGCCAGGTCGATGGTCTCCTCGCTCGCGACCTTCCAAGGCAAGTCGACCAGCCAATCGATATACGTGCGCACCACCGAAGCCTCCGCGCTCTCGGTGTGCATCTGGTCGAGGCGCCTGATTTGTTTGTCGGCCTCGGCCTTCACTTCGGCCGGCATGCCCACCCGGTCCACCTTGGCCCGCAGCTCGTTCATCTCCTCGCCGTGCACGTCCCCGTCGCCCAGCTCGTTGCGGATCTGGCGCAGCTGCTCTCGCAGGTAGTAGTCGCGCTGGGTCTTGGACATTTCCTCCTTGGCGCGATTCTGAATCTGTCCTTGAACCTCCAGCAGCCCAATCTCTTTCTCCAGGGCCTCGTGGACGCGTCGCAAACGGTCCATCGCGGGATCGGCTTCCAACAATGCCTGGGCCTCGGGCACCTTCATTGTCAGGTTGGACGCGATGAGATCAGCCATCCGCCCCGGTTCGTCGACGCCCTGGACCATCATCGCCAGCTCGGGCTGCATCGATTTTCCCAGGCTCGACAGCTTGTCCACGGCCTGCCGCACGGCCCGCAACAAAGCCTCGGCCGGGGCGGTCCGGTCGGGCACGGGCGGCGCCGTCCCGTCCAGCCGCTCGATCCGCGCGCGCATGAACGGGGTCTCCGAAACCACCTTCAGCACGCGCGCGCGGCAAAGGCCCTGAACCAGCACCTTGAGCCCCCCCTCCGACAGCTTGCGCATGCGCATGATCATCCCGACCGTGCCGACGCGATAGATGGAGTTGGCGTTGGGGTCGTCCTCACCGGCGTTCTTCTGAGCGACCAAGAAACACAGTCGGTCATCCGATTCCAGCGCCGCGCTCACCGCTTCCATCGACACCGGCCGCGACACGCGCAGCGGAACGATCATGTACGGGAAGACGACCAGGTCCCGAATCGGCAGAAGCGGGAGCACTTCAGGAATCTCCACCTCTGGAGACCTCTCGCGCGGCACTTCCGGATCGTCAGCCACCTAACCACAGTATCAGAAAATCGACGATGAAGATATGGAGCGAAAACCTGGGCAAGGGTGCACAGGTCGGGGAATTGCCAACGTCGATCGCCGACGGTCTTTGACCGTCGATCAAAACGGCCGGCGGATCGTCACCCCGACCTGCCCGAGTGCCCATATTCGACCGAAGCGATCAGAGGCCAGCTTGATGACGTCGTCATCGACGAGCCCGTTGGTTCTGTTGATGGGACCTATCCCCGGGGCCAGTGGCCAAAGGCCGCGTGATGTTCCAGCCCACAGCACCCGGCCCGAGAGGACCAGGGCACGGGCAGCCGCACCGTCGCCGTCGCGGTCCGGCGGCCAGCGGATTTCGGGTGGAAGCCTCCCGGTGACCACACCGCCGACACGGCGCCAGCTCTTGCCGTCAAACCGTGCCACGCCTTTCTCGGTCGCCACCCATACGCCTCCGTCGACGGCGATCTCCAGATCATGACACGTCTCGCTGTCCAGTCCGTCGTTCTCACCCCAGTGCGAAAGCTGTCCCTCCGCGAAACGCAGGATCCCGAGCGAGGTGCAAAACCACGTGGCTTCCGGATCGGTCGAACCGTGGCCGCCGCGAAAGCGCACCGCGGCCACATCGCCCGCGATGGGAAGGGCGTCTGGCTCTCGGGCCTCCCCTNNACCGGCAGGGTCATGAAGGGATCCCAGCGCGCTCCGTCACTCGAAAGACGCGCGATGCGCAGGGCCTTGCCGGCTCCCGCCGCCACGAAGTAGACCGTGCTGCGCCCGTCTCCCGCCAGCGCCATCAGATCGCCCCCGATCGCGCCCTGCGGGATCGGCTTCATGGGATGATCGCCTCCGTCCCATATCCAGCCGGGCCCGGCGCCCGTGGCAAACACGCAGCGTTCCTGTTCAAGGCACGCCACCGACAACCCCCGTGCCCCGAGCGCCAGCTCTCCGCCAGGCAGATGCGCGGGCCCCTCCCCGGCCAGCTTGGCCACCCCCATGGAGAGCGTACCCACAAAGACACCGTCGACAGCGTCGGTTGCGTGGGTCCCCCGCACCGTCGCAGTGATATCGGGTGGCAGGCGCCGCGCATCGGGATGCGCAACGATGCGCATGGACTGCAAGCCCTTGCGCAACGGAGTGAAACGATACGCGCCTTCTTCCAGCAAGCCACCCCGCTCGGATGCCTCCAGGTCGTAAAGGCGAGGCTNNGGGAGCTTCGGATCCGAGATGAGGATCTCGGGGCCCGCCGCGCGCAACAACATGAGCCGGGTCTGCCCGGCCGCGCCCCGCCCGGCCGCGACCCGCGTTCCGTTCGACAGCAAGGCGGTCCCGAGCGATTCGACGAAGTCGACCGGCTCCGCGGCCCGCGGCCCGAACGCCGCGAGCACCTGGCGGCCGTCGACGCGAAACAGGCCCTGTCGGGCGGTGCCGATCCATGCGGTCTTCCCGTCGAGATCGGCGTCGATGGAGGTGATGGACCAGGGACCGCCACCTGGCGCGCTGATCGGATTGATGCTGCCGCCGCCGATGAAAAACAACCCCGTTGGCGTGCTCGCCCAGAGCCCATCGCCCGCCGCCGGTCCATTCACGGATCCAAGCCGCCCGACTTGGGCCAACTTCGCGACGGTCTGATACCGCGGCGCCCCCTCGACTTCGGAGAAACGGCCCACCTCCACGTCGGTTCCAATCAGTACCCGCCCGGACGCATCTGTGCCGAGCGCCGACACGCCTCCCCCGACGAAGCCGGATTCCTGTCCCACCCATTGCGCCGGCCCCCCGGGGAGCCGAACCCGGCGCAGCCCACGTTCGCTCCCGATCCAAATATATCCCTTACTGAGCGCCAGGGCCCGGATCGGCGCCACGTCCGCTTGAAACGTGATTGTCTCCGGCAGCGCCACCAGAGCGGCGGGCACCGTTGGCGCGCGTGCTTCGGACGGGCGCGCGCCCCCACACCCCGCCGCCGTGATGATCCCGACCAAGGGAACCGCCACGAATACCAATGACCTCATGCTAAGGGGCGCAACCATATTGGGCGCTACTATGAATGGCCCTGGGGCGCGGTCAAGGCGGCGCGCCGCTACGCGCCCACCGGTGCCGCGAGCAGGGCTGGTGTCGGAAGTGCAATTGTTGGTCTGCGCAACGGGGTGTCGTCGCGGGGATCGCGGAACGGGCGACCGTAGGCGACCGTAAGAGAAGCGTGGTACGGCAAGGGTAAGTGTGTTGACCGAACCGCGCCACGCTGCTAGGAAGCACCTCGCCGTTTTCTATCGCGGCGGGGGGGCTGTAGCTCAGCTGGGAGAGCGCCTCAATGGCATTGAGGAGGCCGACGGTTCGATCCCGTTCAGCTCCACGAAATTACTTAGGTTTATTTTTCGAAAAGGCCGTTTGAAACGATTGGCGGTCCAATCGTTTCAAGGTGAGGAGGCGAGTCTGCCCCCATCGAGCACGGTCAACACCCGCCGCTGGCGCGCCCCGGCGATCGCCTCGGGCTTCGCGTAGCTCTCGACCGTGGTCGAGAACGACTCGTGCCCCAGAGACGAGGCGACGACGTGGGCGGAAGCGCCGTGCTCGAGAGCGAGGGTCGAGTGCAGCCCCCGCATTCCGTGCGCGGTCACCTGAGGCACCTTCGCCTCCTTGCAGATCCGCTTCACCCACTTCCTCACCCAGTCCCGCCAGTGATCGCCGAAGAGGTGCCCCTGCGGTCCCTTCCCCTCCGCGAGCCCCTTCAGGTACGGCTGCAACACCTCCGGCACCTGTAGGGTCCGCTTCCCCGCCTCCGTCTTCGCGTCGGGTATCCAGAGCAGCCTCCCACCATCGTCGAGATCTCTCGCGACCCTCGTCGTGATCTCCGACGCCCTCATCCCCATCAGCAGCGAGACGAGAGCGGCTACCGCCCCCGACTCGCCCCGCCCTGCCATCTCCGTCGCCTTCGCCACCCACCTGCGTGCTTCATCGATCCGGAGCTGAGGCTTCCCGTGCTTCCTCTTCCCGACGCCCTGCACTTCCTCCACCGGACTTCGCGACACCCACCTCCGCGGCTTCGCACAACACCACCGAAGGAACGTCTTCGCCGCTGCAAGAATGGTCCGGTGGCTGTCCACCGAGAACACCTTCTTCGTTCTGGTGCTCCGCTTCCGCAGCTCCTCGTAGTAACCCTCGCAGGCTCTCGGCGTGAGATCGCCGAGCATCATGTCCCTGTCGGAAAAGAACGTCTCCAACCTGTACATGGTGTTCGCCACGGACACGGCCTTGTTCTGCTTGTCCGTCGAGAGGTACTCCTCGTATGCGTCGAGCGCTTCCTGCATTGTCTTGCGTCCCTGCTTCGCGAATTCCTTCCTCACCGAGCGGATGACTTCTTCGGCCTTTTCCTTCGTCGGATAGAACCGACTATCTCTCTCGCCTCCCGCTCCGACCACGACGACTCGCCATTGTCTTCCGATGGGATAGGGTCCGAGGACCCGCTCCCCTCTACTTCGCTGCGCCATGTTCCCTTCTCCTTTCCGGGGCGCGGCGAAACGTCAGCGCCTGGAACGTTATCACGGCCGGGTAGAAGCGGGGCCAGCTCCTTCGCCAAAAGCGGCGCGAGCAGCCGCACGAAGCGACCGAGGTCACGAACGCCGGAGGGCGTCTCGGATTCGTCGTTGGCTGGAACGCTCGTCGGGCCGACGACGTGCGCACCGCGAGCGCTCATGATGATGGCCTCACGGCGACCAGGTCGGCTCGCCGCGACCTCTCGGTTTCCGCCTCGGGGCGGTAGGGGTAGGAGGTGATCTCTTCGATTGCGGCGCGGAGGGTGACGAGCGCCCGGGCATGAAGACGTGACGCTCGGGGGCGGCCGATCCTCAGCTCTTTGGCGGCCTGGGTGATCGTCTTCTCCTGGTAGTGATGGAGCTCGACGACTCGCCGCTCGAGCACGGGCAAGCCGCGCAACGCGGCGGCAACCTGCGCGGTGACGTCCTCCGTTTCGGTCGTCGGACAGACCATCGGGCGGCCATTCCGCCGGACGTCGTTGTGGGCCCGATGGCCGGCGTCGACCGCGACCTGCCAGTCGTGACCGACGCGATCGATTCGAAGACGGCGGTCGGCGCGGCGGCCGAACCAGTGTTGGGTGCGGATGCCATCGACAATCGCGCCGTAAATCCGTCGGCGCGCGAAGGCGGAGAACGGCACGCCCCTTTCCTCGAACCGCGTGGCTGCCTCGACGAGGCCTATCGCGCCGTACGCGACGAGGTCGTCGAACTCGATGCCCCTTCCCAGTGGCCGGGCTCGGATGTCCCCGGCTATCGACTTGACCAGGTCCAGGTGAGTCTTGATCAGCCGGTCACGCGTCCTCGTGTCAGATGCCTTGGAGTCGCCGGTGCCTTGCATGTTCTTGAAGTCCTTCGTCCCGTCTGGTTGTGAGTAGCGGCTCTGGCCCAGAGGCCAGCTCGAACCGCCCCTCGTGATCGGTTCTCGCAACGAGACGGCAAACCGTTAACTTCGCGACCGAGGCGGCGGCTCAGACCTCCTTGTCGGCACCGGCCGGAAAAATCAGCGGTCGCGGCAGGACTCGGTGGAACGTGTGTTGAAATACCTCGGGACGGCGCCCGTGATGCCAGCGTCTGGAGGGACTTGGCCACTCCACGCACGACGCTCGGCGCGACGTCCCGCGTCGCAAAAACCCTATCGATTCATATCGCCCGCCGCGATTCGCCAGCGGTACGACTTGCCGCGCTCCGGTTGGGCGACGCACCAATCTCCCTTCCGGTCGAGCCCTCGAGCCGGCTGCCTGCGCGATCTGGTGCGGGATGTCCTGATAGAGCGTCTGGTAGTGCTCCAACACCATGAGAAGTGTCCAGACGGCATCCGTGGGCTTGATGTTGAGCGCGTCGCGAGCCCGGTAGAGGCGTTGCCGCTCGCCGTCCGTCGGCTGACGATCGAGGAGCTTTTCGAACGATTCTTCGAGGTCACTCACTGACGACCTGCGACAACATGGCGGCGCATTCCTCCCGCCACCGTTCCAGCTCCATTCGATCGCCCAGCGACAGCTCGCCGGTTGCTTTCGCGATTGTCATCCGCCCCTTGTTCATGGCGTCGGTCACGCGGTCGGCGAGTTCGGGCAGGTTGATGGACTTGCTTCCTTTCCCTTCGATGCCGGACTTCATCTTGGAGCCGTTGTAGAGCTCGAACTTCTTCTCGGAGCCGAGATAGAGATTTCGCACGACGTGCACCTCGGCTTCTGGGATCGCCGCCATGAAGTCCGACAGCAGCTCGAGGCTTTCCCGCTTCCGGTCGATCATCCAAAGGACGACCAGCTTTCGCCCCAGCTCTCCGAGCGCCTTGTTGAGCGTGCGGCCGAAGTTGCTGACGCCGGTCTGATTTCGCGCGCCGGTGTTGATGACGATCGTGCTCTCTGCCCTGCTCTCGACCAGATTGACCAGCTCGATCCATCCCTCCCTCTCGTCGAGGTTCACCAGCTCTCCGCCGGTCTCCTCCTGATAGGTCTTGAACACGTCCGGGACCGACGTATCGGTCTCGACGAGAAACGGCTCCTGTCCGCCGGCCTGCAGAAAGTCGAGCAGGGCCATCGACATCAGTGACTTGCCCACGCCGCCCTTGCCCCCACCGACGAGAAAGATCGCTTTCGACATGATTTATCCTTTTGTTCAGTAGCTGTCCTTGTCCTTCACGAGAAAGGCTCCCTTACCGCTGCGCAGCGCGGTGCCCTCTGGCGCCGCGCCCGCCTCCGGCGTGCTCGCCGCCTGCTTCGCGCCGGGTGGGGCTTGAGTGGTCGCGGGTGCAGGCGCGTTCGACGCCTCGCGCTTCGCCGTCTTTGGCGTCCCGCTCCCTGACCCGCGGGGGGCGGGCCGGATACCGCTCTTCGCCCGCTTCTCCGTCTTGCTTTTGGCGCGCTGAAGGTAGTTCTTGAGCGTCGGTGTCGTGATCGCGAGGCCGCGCCCGCGCAGGCTCTCGGCCACCTCTTCGATGGTGTAGCCACGTTGCTGCAGGGCGATGAGCTCGCCCGCGAGCAGGCTCACCATCCGCTGTTTGTCGAGCTTTCGTTTGGCCGGGTCCTTCGGTGGAATCGCCCGCAGCTCCGCGATCAGCCAGTTGGCGTTCTCGACGGTGTACTCGATGGCGGGCATTGTCTGGGCAGGTTCCTTTTCCGACGGCATGCGGTCCTCGTAGTTCCTGTCGGCCAGTCGCAGACAAAACGTTCCCGCGGGCAGAAACGATTCGCACGCCGCTGGCCGAATGGTTCCATGCATGACGGTCACGTCTATCGAATCGGCTCTCGCCAAGCGTCGGAATCAGATAACAGGATGGGGGCTTGTCCGGACACATGCGGCTGGCGCCGCACGTGCCCTCCCAAGCCCAGCTCCGCCCCGCCCGCTCGGCGCTCCGCTTCTCTCAGGCGAGTCTCCGCCAGACGCGAGGGTGCTCGGCGCATTCGCTTCTCGCACCCAGCAGAACGGAGGCCCGGCCGATGCCGTTCGCTCGTAAGGGGGCGGCCGCCCTCACGGAGCGCCTCGACGTCCGCGTCGCGCCGGGAGAGAAGGAGCAGCTCCGTCGAACCGCCGCGAGCGCCGGCATCAGCGTTGCCGAGTTGATCCGGGCGCGTGCCCTCGACCGGCCCGTCGTATCGCGCACCGACGCCACGACGATCCGCGAGCTGCGTCGGCTCGGCGGCCTGCTCAAGAAGGTCCACCTCGACAGTGGCGGCGCCTATAACCGGGAGACGGCCTCCGCGTTGACCGCCCTCCGCGCAGCGATCGTCCAGCTTGCTGGCGGCGACGAAGGCGCGTCGTGATCGTCAAGAAGGTGGGCACGTCGAAGACTGGAGCGCCCAAGAGCAAGGCCTCCAACGTGCGCGCCCTGATCGACTACATCGCCGGCGGCGCGGCGGGCGGCGACGGCGAGAAGGTCGAGCATCAGGGCGCCGTCAACCTCCTCAACATCGACCACGATGGTCAGGTGCAAGAGATGATCGATCTCGCCGAGGTCGCCCGCCGCAGCCCGCAGCCGGTGCAGCACTGGATCATGAGCTGGCGAGAGGGTGAGCAACCGACGCGCGCCCAAGCGGACGAGGCCGTCGGGATGTTTCTCGCCGAGATGGGCCTTGGCGAGCACCAAGCCGTCTATGCGCTTCACCGCGACACCCACAACTGTCACGTCCACGTCGCGATCAACCGCGTCCACCCCACGACGGAAAAGGTCGTCACTGTCAACAACGGCTTCGACCTCGAAATCGCCCACCGTGCGGTCGCCCGCATCGAGCAGCGGCAGGGGTGGGAACGCGAAGCGCGTGGGCTCTATGCGGTGGACCTGGATGGTGGCGCCGAACGGCTCAAGCCCCGGGATCAGCGCGAACGTAGACCGTCCGGTCGAGCCCAGGACCTGGAGGAGCGAACCGGCCAACGCAGCGCCCAGCGGATCGCCATCGAGGAGGCCGGGCCGATCATTCGACAAGCGCAAAGCTGGCGCGAGCTGAACGCCGCCCTCGCCGCCCAGGGAATGCGCTACGAGAGGAAGGGTTCCGGCGCGCTGCTCTGGATTGGCGAGCAGCCGGTCAAGGCGAGCGCCGTCGGCCGCGACTGTTCGATGGCGGCGTTGCGCAACCGACTGGGGGAGTTCGAGCCGGCGCCGTCGACGCCCGCTCGGGTCCCGGCTTCATCGCGCGCCATCGACCCATCGGCGCCCACGCTGCCCGTCTACCTCGACGCGCGCCGCAAGCACTACGAGGACCGCGCGGCCAGACGCGCGGGAGCAGCCGGTGAGCAGCGCAAGGAATGGCGGGAGCTGGTGGACCGCCACCGCAACGAGCGGGCCGACATCCTCCGCGGCTCATGGCGGGGCAAGGGCGATCTCTTGAACGCAACGCGCAGCGTGCTCGCAGCTCGCCAGGCACGGGAGAAGGCCGCGCTTCGAGAGCGCCAGCAACTGGAGCGGGCGGCGCTCCATCGCGATGCCGGTCCATTCCCTGGATATGAAGACTGGCTGGCACGCCGGGACCGCGACCAGGCGGACCGATGGAGGAACCGCGAGCGGCAGCCCGCCACGATCGATGGCGCGACGTTCGAGCAACCTACCGTCCGCGACATTCGCGCCTTCACCGCCGTCCTCGACGGCCGGAAGGTTCACTACCACCTCGCACGATCACGTCGTCCCTCGTTCACCGACCACGGGAAGACGATCGCTATCTACGACAGTCGGACCCGCGAGAGCGTCCTCGCCGCCCTCCAATTGAGCGCGCAGAAGTGGGGGACGATCTCGGTGCGCGGCAACCGGGAGTTCATGCGCACGTGCGTCGGGCTGGCCGCCGAGCACGGCTTCAAGATCGCCAATCCCGAGCTTCAGGAGGCGCTCGCGGCCGAGCGCCAGCGGTACCGACCGCAGGCTCGGCCCGGGCCTCACACACTTGGCGTGGGCTCTCACCCACAGCCTTTGACGCTCGCGTCCATCTACGAACGGCACGTCAACGAAATCCGGCGCGAACAACCAGACGCCCGTCGGATCGATGCCTCACGTCTCGACGCCGAGGTCGCTGTCCGGATGGCCGTGACTGGTCACTCCAGAGAGCAGATCGCCAAGGCAATCATCGACGGCGCGCGCGCAAGTCGGCCCCACGAGGATCGCGACTGGCAGTCCTACGCCGGCCGCGCGGTCCAACGCGCGTTCAGTGCTCCCGGCGAGGAAGCCCAGTTGCGCCTGGAGCGTCTCCGAGACGCGCTCTTGCGGCTCGAAGGTCGCCAGGAAGAACGACAGCTCCTCCGGGGCCTTGGTGGTCCATCGAGGGGACGGTGATCCGGCGCGAATCCTTGCGCGGGATCACATCGCCATGTCGACGAACCTGATAGGATCGCTGCCGCGATGACGAGCATCTCCGAGCAGCCTCGACGGGACGACTGGAAGACGCTGCTACGGGCGCGATTCCCGATCGCGAAATCCGCCGGGATCGAATGCTTCAAGGGGTGGCAACCGATCCTGGCCCGTATGCTCGAACGGCTCGAAGCCGCGGTCGCGCAGCAGCCTGCCGTCTTTCGGCGCGGGCTCAAGGTCAAAGGGATCAGGGAGAAGTTCGGCGTGCTGGGCGTGTATCTATCGAAGGTCCCCACGCCCGAAGTGCAGGCGCTCCTCGACGAAGCTCACGCGGCGGCGATGGTCACATGCGAAGTGTGCGGCGCACCGGGCCGGATGGCCGATCGGCACGGCTGGATGTCGGTGAAGTGCGACGCCCACGAGAACTGGTCGCCTGCCGACCGCATCGCCGATGGACCTCGACAACCTGCCTGATCACGACGATCGCCCGAAGTCGTCGCGCTCGCCTCCGTCGAAAGTGCCGGCGGCGCTGGCACCATTACCAGGGTCGGCGCCAAATTGTGTCACCAGTGGTGACACAATCGGGCCGCAGCACGTCACACCCCCTGCCCCGCGAGCGCTCGGATTTCAGCCCGAAGACGGTCGGCCAGACGGTCGTTACGACCGCTCCGCGCGTCGCCGATGAGCGACCGTTCGAGCTCCGACAGATCGCGCAGCGAACCGAACCGCGCTTCGACGGTACGCAGGATTTCTCTCGCTTCGAGGCGGTCGTTGGCTCTCATCAGGCGTTGCAGATCTTGCCAGTCGTAGTCGCTGGCGTTGATCCTGGCGAACAGGGCGTCGGGGTCGAAGGGATCACGCACCTGCCACAGCTTGAGGACGGCGAGGCGCCTCAGGAGCTCGCCGTCGAAGGGCGTGGACGCGAACCGATGCAGGTCGTAGAGGTCTCGAACCTTCGCGCGCTGGAACGCGGCGCGCACCTTCTCGGCGATCATCTCGGTCACGTCGAGAGACCGAACGTCGAACAAGGGAAACTCCAGGTAGTTGAAGTAGGCCTGCGGCTTCAACGGGCGAGGCGTCGTCGTAAGCGTCGGTCGCTCGCGAAGGCTCACCTGAAGCCGAAAGTGGCCAGTCTGATTCCACGCGTGGCGGTAGAGGACATCGCCGCCGAACGAGGTGTCGTCGTCAGTCTTGTAGTACTCGTCGAACGTGAAGGTGATGCCGTAGTGCTCTTGATTGAAGACGGCGACCAGTTCAATGAGCGCGTCGTCCGTGGCTCCGTCAGTATCCAGGGTGAAATCGAGATCCTCCGAGAATCGCCCGGTGGAACCGAAGACCGTCTTGCGAAGGCAGGTCCCGCCCTTGAACGCCAGGTGCTTGGTGACGCCCGAGTCTTCAAGCGCGCGCAACGCGTACGTGAGCACCACATCGCGTTCGGCGACGAGCTTGTCGCGAACGCCGCTATTCCTTGCGTAGAGGTCGACGAACTTGTCAGCGATCACCGGATGACCTCGGTGGACCGAACGAAACGCGCCGCCTAGCCGGCTGACCCTTCTCGATCAGCTCTTGCTCGGGGACGTTCGCGACGACGTTCCATGGACGGACCAACTTGCCCTCGGTCCCCCATCTCGTTCGGGGACCAAAGACGACCTTGCTGCTCGGCCGCATGCGTGCAATCAAAGCCGCGCGCTGATCGGGTGGCACTGCGACGCCGTGCAGGTCAAGCAGGTACCCGAGCCGTTGGACGAGCGCGGACTCATTCCAGCGCGCGAGCAGGTTCAGCATCGCATCCCATGAAATCTTCCCTCCTGCCCGCGACACCATTCGCGAGACCTCCGCCACACCGCCGGCGTATCGCGGCCGATCGAGCGCGTCGGCGAGGGCACGTTCCGGGGTCGCCATCTGGATCGCCTCGCCCAGAACGACCATCTCGGCGAATCCAAAGAACCGGTCCCGCGGAACCGAAACGAACACGTAGCGGGTTTCCCTCACGATCACCGAGGGGCGCCGCTCCTGGCAGGCGATGTAGGTCTCGGCGAAGACCTGCTCGGTAAACCCGTGGTGGGTGCATGCAGTGCCGAACGAAAAGAAGTAGGGCTCGACCAGGGCGGCGCCGGCGGTCAGGGGGTTGGTGTCGGCGATCCCCTCAGTTCCTCGGTTCGCGGGGATCAGGCGGTAGAGCCCGGGGCGCAGGCGTTCGAGCCAGCCCTTGCGGACGAGCCGGTGGGCAAGAAACCGAGCGTAGCTCTCCGACGCGCCGAGTAGTGCTCGGAGATCGGCGAGCGTGACCGTCCTCTGATCGCGCCATTCGAGGTCCAGGACGAGCCTGGATTCGCTCGCCGAGAGCGAACGGGACGTGTTGGTTTCTGAAATCATGGTACGTTAGTAAACTACAAACATAATACTACTTATGCAACCATGCGTCTCTTTCAGGCCAACCGGACCGCGGCGTGTAATCACAATCTCGGCCAATGACTCTATTTCGGCCAATGACGCGCTGAGACCAGCAGCTTGAAAGGCCTGTTCCCCAGGCGGACACCTCGACGAGCGTCACGGTGAGGCGGGCGCGGTCAGCAGAACGGTGCGATGAGCGTTCTGTTAACCGCGTCGCCCTCCCCACACTCGCCCAAGAGCGCCGTTTCCAGTCCGGTAGTCGGACGACGGGAAACTATGGCGGCCAGTTGGTCGAAACCCGTGACTGGTGTCCGCCAGTCTTCCGATCCCGCTGGCCAAGCAGCCGGCTTCGATCTGGCCGGGAGGAAGGCCCCCCGCCTACGCCCGCCGCCGCCCCGAACTGAGCACCTTGCACAAGGTGGTCCGCGAGAATCTCGCCACCCTGTACGCCGCCACCGAGGCCGGCTTCGACGGCACCCCTCTGCCGCGGTTCGTGAGGCAGGAGCTGGACGGATATGTTGGCTGCGGATCGCTCAATCGGGGCTTTGCACACCTCAGATGTGAAGGCTGCTCGGACAGCCGCCTGGTCGCGTTCAGTTGCCACGGCAGAGGATTCTGCCCGTCGTGTTTTGGCAGACGCATGGCCCAGACCAGCGCGAATCTTCTGGACCACGTCCTACCTGCCAACGTTCCGCTCCGACAATGGGTGGTCACACTGCCCCACGCGCTTCGCGCGCGCATCGCATACGACGGCGTACTCCTCGGCGCGGTGGTGCGGTTGTTCGCGGACACGGTCCTCGGCTGGTACCGCCGCCGCATGCAGATCGCGGGGGCGCCAGGCGGTCGCGGTGGTGGGATCACCGTCGTCCAGCGGGTCAGCTCGGACCTCCGCTGTAACCCGCACGTCCATGGCATTTTTGTCGATGGAGTTTTCGTACCTGCGGCCGACGGCGGCAAGCCCACCTTCCACGCCCTGCCGCACCTATCGGACACCGCCGTCGCCGATGTCCTCCAGATCTCTCGCACCCGGATACTCAAGTTTCTGATCCGGCGGGGCGTCGTCGATGTCGCCGACGACATGGTCACCGTCACCGACGATCTCGCCGATCGCGATCCGGTTCTGGCCGCGCTCGCGTCAGCGTCGGTCTACGGCCTGCCGCCAGCGGGACCTGCGCGCCGCAAGCCCACGCTGATCGCGCTTCGGGGTCATGGCGGCCACGCCGAGCCCACCATCAAGTCCCCGCTGTGCGTCGACCACGCCGGATTCGGGCTTCACGCCGCCACCGTCGCCAGGGCCGACGACGCCCGCGGCCGCCAGGCGTTGGTCAAATATGTACTTCGGCCGCCCGTGGCCAACGAGCGACTGCAGATCACCCCCGACGGCAACGTGCGCCTGCTCCTGAAGAAAGCGTTCCGCGACGGTACCGCCGCGATAGAAATGCAGCCGCTGGCCTTGTTGACACGCCTCGCGACCGCGGTGCCGCCGCCCAAGCGGCACGTCGTCGGATATTTTGGCGTGCTCTCCTCGGCTTCGCGCCTCCGCCCCCTAGTCGTCCCACCGCTGCCTGCGTCGGCTGAGGCTGCGGCCCATCCACCGCCACACGCACCGCCTCCGTCCGCCGAGCCTGACGGCCGCAAGCCCACGCACCGGTGTCGCTACCGCCCCCTCCTCGAGCTTCTCCGTCGCACATTCGGCGATGACCTTGCCGCATGCCAGCGCTGCGGGGGCCGCATGCGCCTCGTCGCCCTGGTTCAAGATCAGCAATCCATCGACAGGTTCCTTCGGGGCATCGGCGAGTCCACCGACTTCCCGTCGCTCGCTCCCGCCAGAGGCCCGCCTTACTTCACCGTCCAAGGTTCAAGGGGCGCAAAGAACACCGCGCCTCTCGCCCCCGAGCCCATCGACGAGTCTCCGTAGCCCGCGTCAACGTGGCCGGTGGGCCCCCGCCAGCATCGCCCCCGGCAGATCCCGCCAAGCCGCAGGAGGCCCGAGATCCGCCCTCGCCCCGTTCGCGCGCCAGGATCCCGGCCGGATCACGTTGATTCACNNGTATCCGCTGCACGAACCCGCGCGTAGACGGGAGCCGGGCGTGATTGCAGACTGACGGGCGTGAATTCGAGGGAAACGCGGTCAGTCCGTCGCCGGCTTTTGCTCGGCCGGCGGGGCGATCGGCTCGGGGATCTCAAGAGGACCGAATTCGGCGGCGAGCTGGCGGGGGTCGAGGCGAGCTCGGGTCGCGAGCCAATATTTTGGGGCGAGCTCGAGATGGCGGTCCTTGGGCCAGTGGGGCAAAACGCGGAAGACGTCGCGGAGGTACTCCTCGGGGTCGAGCCTGTGCAGGCGCGCGGAGGCGATGAGCGAGAGCAGACTGGCGGCGCTGCTTGCGTGGTCGTCGCTGCCCACGAAGAGCCATGCTTTTCTTCCGACGGCAATTTGCCTGAGCTCGCGCTCGGAGGCCGTGTTGTCGATGTTGAGGCGGCCATCGTCGAGGAAACGCATGAGCGCCTCCTTCTGTCGAAGGACATAGCCGAAGGCGGTCCGAAGCCAGCCGCGCTGGCCGCGGACGGCTTCGTGCTCGACCACGGCCCACGCAAAGAAGGCATCCAGCTCGGGCCGGCTCCAATGGTTGCGAAGTCGGGCGATCTCGTCGGGAGGCTTGTCGCGCCAGGTGGCCTCGCGATCGTAGAGGCGACGGATGCGGTACAGGGCCTCCCGCGCCACGGGGCTCTTGGTGGCCATGGCGGCTTCCCAGAACTTGCGTCGGGCGTGGGCCAGGCAGCCGACTTCGGTGGCGCCACCACCGGGGTCCTCGACGTCGGCAGGGGCGGGGCGAAACAGGATGTCGAAGACGCTCTTGGCGTCGGCCTGCACGTAGCCTTTGAAGCCCGCGAACATCTCGGCGACGGCGGCGCTGGTCTCCTTGGGCGTGTATTCGAAGAAGACATGGTCTCGGTCGGCGATCTGGACGAAGAAGTGGCCGCGGCGGCAGGCTTGCCGCTTCTTCTCGGAGGTGCGTTCGGGCTGGATGGCGATGCCGGTGGCGTCGGTCGAGATGCAAAACGCGGTGGCCATAGCCTCGCGGCGCGCCGCCTCGACGATGGTGGCACCTACAGCGCCGCCGAGCTCTTCGAGCCAGCGCGACATCGTGCCGCGATCGATGGGCACGCCGTCTCGGCGGAAGCCGGCCTCGATTCGATACTGCGGCAAGCCGCGCCCGAACTTCTCATGAACGACGTGGGCCAGCATCGATGGCGCGGCCAGCGCGCGTGGCAGCAGCTCCGCGGGAACCGCCGCCGTCTCGAACATCGGGTCGTCGTCGAGGGTCTTGTACTTGGCGCGTGCGATGATGACCTTGCGCTGCCCGCCCCGCTGCCAGCCGAGCTTGCAGCTCTCTTCGAAGTCCACCCGCGCCGCCTTGCCCTCCTCGACCAGCTTCTCCAACACGGGGTCGGTGATCTCGATGCGGATCTCAGGCAGCTTCAGACCACGCAGGTCGCGGCGGCCAGTGGGCTTCTTTGCAGCATCGGCACCGCCGCCATTGCCAGCGGGCGACGAGCTCGCCGGTGGCGCGTCGGCGCCTGCCGGTGGCAGCGGAATCTGACGAGCGAGCTCGTCGAGTGCCGCGAGCTTCGACGCAAACTCGAGCTCAAGCTGCTTGCTGTCGATGCGCTCGGCCTTGGCGACGAAGATGCGATGCCGCAGCATCTCGAGCTCCTGTCGCAGTCGCTCGTGAGACGCGCGAAGGATCTCGACATCCTTCCCCAGCTTCGTCGCGAGGGCCTCGCTCGCTTCACGCGCGGCGCGCTCGGCTGACAACGCGACTTCGAGCCGCGCCACGCGCGCCAGCAGAGCATCCGTCGATGTCTCCGGCGTCGTCGAGACCATGGCTTCCTCTTGTAGCGGCGCCGATCGGATCTGTCGATATCCTCCTCAAAAAAAGTGAACGCACGAGGCGTCAATGCACGGCCACCTTCGGAACGTGTTTGCGCCGCGCCGGAGTGGCATGCTCGAGATCGATCCCGTCCAGGAGATCCTCGAGCGCTCGTTCCTCGACCACCACGACGATCTCGCCGTGGCCGTCGCGCGCCCGGGGCACCCGAAACGCGCCGCGATCGAGGCGTTTGTA
>PMNO01000527.1 GCA_003161835.1 Myxococcales bacterium
CGAAGGCGATATAGACGCCAAGAGCATGCGCATCGAGACGGGCGGGGTGTTCCGCGGAACGAGCCACATGGGCGAACCGGCGCCGGTGTTGGCCGAGGAGCCGCGAAGCCAGAAGGAACTTCCAGTCTATCAGCCTGAACTCAGTCTGGCCGGCTGAGCATGGCCAGCCGCCCGTTGCTGTTCGATTCGGCCCGCGATCCGCGTCCGCTGCGAAAACAGCAGGATCGACCCCCGCGCGCGCGATTGCGCATCTTGATTGCAGGCGATCCGGGGCGCCCGATGCGCGCCATCACGCTGCCGCACGCGCTGCCGCTGGTGGCATCGATCCTCGGCGGGGCGCTGGTGTTACTGACGGTGCTCCTCGCCTGCGGCTCCTGGAAGCTGAGCGACGCTCGGTCGGCGCTGGAGCGGCGCATGCGGGCCATGGTGCAGGCGGCNNCGAACGGTCGGATGTCGGCGACCGAAACGCCCTCGCCCCTGATGCGTCCACCGTCGGGCGCGCTGGGTCGGTTCGTCGTGCAGTCGGTAAACAACGCCGAGGAAATGGAGATCAATGTCAATCTGGCCACCAGCGAGCTCGATCCCGATTCCTATCGCCGCTTCAGGCACCTCATGCGTTGCCTCCATACCGGCGCCGAGACGCCGATCGATCCACGTCTGATCGATCTTCTCTACCGAATCGCCCAGCGTACGCGGCAGAAGATCCTGCTCGTCTCGGGGTTCCGCGCGCCCATGTTTTCCCTGGCCACGCTCAGCTATCACACCCGCGGAATGGCGGCCGACATTCGCATCCCGGGAATGACCGCCCTCATGGCACGTGATCTGGCCGAAGCCATGGGTGTACGAGGCCTCGGCTACTACCCCGTGTCTGGATTCATCCACGTCGACGTTCGCGAGGACCGCGTGCGGTGGATCGACTACGGACAAAACCGACAAGATGGCGAGGGCACCGAGCACGGTCCCGACCATTCCGACGGCGTGAGCCCAGGCTCCGAAACCGCCCCAGCCAACTGAGTCCGCAGGCTCCAGGGTGAGCGCGGCTCCCCGGGCGACGCGGACCTCAGCGCAGGTTCACACAGGAGGCGTTCTCGGCGCGCAACAGACGCCACGCGGCCGGGTCGATGGCCAGCTTGAGCACGCGCAGGATCACGACGTACTCGCCTGCCGCACGGCAGGCGTCGCCGTGGCCCGACAGCGCGTTGCGCAGGCTGGCCGCGGCGGCGGGCAGATTTCCAACCAGGCGCGCCCGCAGTCCATCCACGTAGGCACGCACGGGATCGTCGCCACCGATCGCCTCGGGGGTGACACGGGCCTCGCCCCCCAGACGAGCCAGGAGTCGCAAGTCGACGTCACGTTTCAGCGCCTCGGCGCCGAGTCCATCGAGCTCGGCCACCAGCGCTCCCACGCCACCGGCGGCCAGGGCAACCCGCGCGCGCAACAGACGAACTTCGGGGTCGGCCGGTGGCGGGCCTCTCGGCACGGACGCCGCCCGGCCCCGACCCAGAGCGACCGCCACTCCCGACCAGGCAAGCGCCGGTGTATTGGGCGCCGCNNCCGCGCGTTCGAGCAACTCCGCCGCGCGGTCCAACGCTCCGAGCTGGGCCAGCGCCTGGGCGACTCGAGCCAGAAGTCTCGCTTCCGCGGGGGCCGCGCCCGCCGCCTCCTCGGCGCCCAGCAGAGCCTCCGCCCGCGCTCCCGACCGGCGCGCCGCCGTGGCCCGGGCCAGGGCACACCCGGCCTTGACGGTGGCCGGCGGCCATCGGCCCTGAACGGGCGGGCAGGCGGCGGGCAAGGTCGCGGGATCCTCGACCCCGATAGCCTGTTCGGCCTCATTGAGCAGCAGACGCGCGCGCAAGTCGCCCGGCGTCTTCGCAAGGACCTCCTGCAACGCCAATCGCCCCGGCGCCGGGTCCCCGAGATCCAGATGCGCCTCGGCCCAGGCGACGCGAGCCAGCATGAAGCCCGGAGACCCGACGATGGCCGCCTTCAACGCGCGCGCGCCTCCGGCCGTGTCGCCGTTCAAGGCCCGAATACGCCCCAGTGCATAGAGCGGGTGCGGGGTTCCCGGGAACGCCGCGACGGCCGAAGCAGCCAGCTGGGCCGCCCCTTCTCTGTCTCCAGCCCGCAGCAGCAGCAACGCCCGCGCCGCCGCGAGGACGGGACGCGCCTCGGCGGGGCCTGCATCTTTGTGGTCCCATCGGCGCAAGACGGTCCTGGCCTCCCGCGTCGTATCGAGCCCGTAGTCGACCGCCAAAACTGCGTCGACAAAAGCCACCGTCGCGGCGGCCTCGGCATCGGCCTCGTCCGCGACCACCAGACGCCGCCCGAGCGCCAACGCGCGGTCGAGATCCACGATCCCACCCTGATCAACGTGCAGGGCCAGATCGACGCGCATCCGGTTGGCCGCCGAACGCCCGCCGAACGCGACCAGCGCCAACGCAGCGGCCGATATTGCGGCCATGATCCCGAGAGCCCAAACAGCGCCGCGCATCGGTCCTATGCTGTCGCTGGGGCGTTCAAACTATCCGCGCCGTGCCGTCTCGACTGGACGGCTACAGCACGAGTGAGGTCACCACGGAACACCGTCCGATCGACCTCCCATGCATCTAACCGCTCTCTGACCCCCGGAGCGCCCCAGGATGTGGCTGCCCCGCCGAAGGTGCCGCCGCGGCCGGGGCACCTTCCGCTGGTTCGCCGTGACCGGTATCCGTTCCCGCTTCGGCCGAGGCGCCACCGCCCTCGGCAAGCCCCTCGGCGTCTAGGAACTCGTCGCTGTCTTC
>PMNO01000515.1 GCA_003161835.1 Myxococcales bacterium
GCGGCCGAGGGTTGCACCACGGTGCTGCGCGGCGCCGATAGCCAGTGAAAACGCTCCGACGCCGACAGGCGGGCGATCGGGCCAGCGTCCGAGGCCCCCAAGCAGACCGCCTCGATGGCGCCCATCTGCCGCGCCACCGCCGCCGCGTCGGCCGTTCGATCGATCGCCCACAGGCGCGCATCGTTTCGCGCCAGCCGGCAGCCCAGAAAGGCCGCGGTCGGGCAGAAGAGGATCACGCCCAGGTTGAGCCGCTCGTCGCGATCGACGCGCGGGACCGCCTGCACGATCACGTAGTCAAACGGCCGCGGCGCTTCGGACACGGTTCGCCTCGTGGATGATTTGCGGCAGAGCCTGGCGGCGCGCGCGCAACCACGTGCGGTAGGCCTGCCGCAAGCCCTCCGCCCCGCCGGCGCTCCCTTGCAGCCAGGCGTCGGGAACCGAGATCACCGCGTGTTCGATGGCGGCATCGTCGAGCGCTTCGGCCAACCTGGCGGCGGCCCCGGGCAGATCATCAGCGAAGGGCAGCAACACGTGTTCCCCGGCGCGGCCGAAAGGCCGGGCAGCCGAGGCAGCGATCTCGCCCGCGGGGGAGGTGCCGTCGAATCCGTGGTGCCAGTACAGCGCCGCCCCATGATCGATCAGCCACAGGCCCTCGCGCCACCACAACAGGTTGGGGTTGCGGGCCGTGCGGTCGACGTTGGCGGCGAAGACATCGAGCGCCACCACCGCCGACGCGAAGGCCCCCGCCACGGGGACGCGCGCCGCCACGTCATAGCCAAGCGCGCCGGGCAAGAACGCCATCGCCAGATTCATGCCGGCGCTGGCCAGCAAGAGCTCGCGAATCTCCTGATGGGGCTCGCTGCGACCGAGGGCGGGATCGATTTCGATGAGGGCGAGCGCGGGCATGGGCAGACCGGCGGCCCGCGCCAGCTCGCCGACGATGATCTCGGCCACCAGGGCGCGGACCCCCTGAGCCGCGCCGTGAAACTTCGCCACGTAGAGGGCACCATCGTCGGCCTCGACCACCGCCGGCACCGAGCCCCCTTCGCGCAACGCCGTCACGTACCGGGTGGCGGCGATGCGCCGCAGAGAGGACGGCGCGAAAGTCGCGGGTGCGGTCACGGGATGGCCTGGCGAAACATGCGCGCTTGATTGTGCCAGAGAGCCGCGCCCCGGTCACTGTTGGCCGTCGCCTTGCCTCACCGTCGTGGCGGGGGNNTGCCTACCGTCGTGGCGGGGGCGGAGCAGAAACACTCATCACTACGGCGAAGTGATCTCGTACACTCGGGGCATGGAGACACTCGTGATGCTGGGCGTGCGAACCCTCGGTCGCGCCATCGCGCTGCACTTCGCGGCGCAGGGCTGGCAGATCGTCTGCGCCGCCCGCACCCGGCAGGACGTCGAACGTCTGGTCTCCGAAGTGAATGCCGCTGGTGGGCGCGGGGTGCCCGCGGTCTGCGATTTGAGCGACCGCGCGTCGTTGGAAGCCCTGGTGGCCACCTGCGAACGCGTGGATCTGTGCATCGCCGCTCAAACCGCGGGCGGGCGATTCGGCGCACGCCCCCTGCTGGACATCGAGGACTCCGAACTGGATCGGGGCTACGCCAGCGCCGTTCGCGGCACCTGGAATCTCTTGAAAGCCATCGGCCCTGCACTTTTGCGTCAGCGTTTGGGAACGTTCCTGCAAATCGGAACCTCGTCGGGGGTGCGTACAAAGATCGGGTTCGCGGCGCTCGGCGCCGTCCACCATGGCCAGCGCGCGTTGATTCAGGTCGCGGCACGGGAATGGCGCGAGCACGGCGTGCACGTGGCGTACCTTCCCATCGACGGAGCCATCGCCAGCGAGAAGACCGCGGCATGGGTTGCGCGCAATGGGGCGGGACACGCCATTCCTCAAGAGGCGATCGCGCGGGCCTGCGAATACCTCTATCGCCAGGACCCAAACGCCTGGACGCACGAGCTGGTCTTGCGTCCGTCGGCGAGCGATTGGACGGCGCCGACCTAGTTGATGGGGGCGTCGGGTGGGCTTGTAACCCTGGGCCGGTCAGCCGCGTTCAATCCATCAAGCGCCTCCCTCCCCCCGGTGTGGCCCGTGCATATGAAACACATCTTGGTTCGCGAACAGCTCGTGCGCCGTCCCCGATCGGAGGTCTTCTCATTTTTCGCGGACGCCTCGAACCTGGACCGACTGACGCCGAAATCCCTGCGTTTCAAGATCCTGGGCGAGGCACCCCGAAACATGCGGGCCGGCACCACGATCAAATACCAACTCTCGCTCTTCCGGGTGCCGTTTTCCTGGCGGACGCTGATCGACGTTTTTGAGCCCGAGCAACGGTTCGTGGACGTGCAACTCGAAGGTCCCTACCGGGCATGGCGCCACACCCACGAGTTCATCGAAGCTCCTCACGGAACCATGGTTCTCGATCGCGTGGAGTACGAGTTGCCGTTCGGTCCACTCGGCGGGATCGCTCACGCCGTCTTCGTCAGAAGACAACTGCGTTGGATCTTCGACTTCCGTCGCGACGCCTTGGCGCGAATCTTCGACGGAGCCGCCTGACAGGCGCCCGACGCCGCGTTTTCAGCGGGGAGCCGGAGCCGGAACGGCCTTGCCGATGGCCGTGAGCGCGAGCAGGAACATGACCAGCGTCGACCATCGATCAACCGAGAACGTGGTGGACTCGAGGGGAAGCGTCATCAGCGACGCAAACAGCAGGATCGCGGAAGCCACCGCCAGGTAGTACGCTCCTCGCTTGAGATACAGGGTCGCCGGCAGCAGGGCGACAAAAGCTCCGAAAATGGCGGCGCTGAAGAGGCGTGGCAAGCCCGATCCCGCCAAGGCGGCGATCAGGGGCGGCAACGTCACAAGACACATGATCACGAATCTGGGCCCGGCCTGGGGCGTCTGGAGCGTGGGCAGGGGCGAAGACGTTGCCGCGACAGTTTGCATGCGAACCTCCGTACGTGGTGTTGCTGACGGCGAGTTGCGGGCGGAGAAGCGATTCGATTCTGCCTATGCTTGCCAGTAGCGGTCGGTCGAAAAAGCGTTCCACGAGTTCGTTGCGGCCGGGCGGTTCGTCGGGCGCTCGCGGCGCTTTGACTCAGGGTCCCGTGGTCAACGCGCGGCAGCTCGGGTCCTGGAGCTGGACCATGTTGAGCGCAAGCAGGTGGCTGACGAGGCTGGTTACCGACGGCGGAATAGGCGTGCAAGCGTGGTCGCAAGCGGACCCCACCAAGAACCCCGCTCCGTCGTTGCTGCGCGTGAATGAGAAGATGGTCCCGTCAGCGCCCCGGTTGTCGTAGCCCAACACGGGCGGCGCAAACTCCTGCCGGCTGAGTAGCTCCTGGATGGCGGGATCCGCGAGGTCGTTCATGATGTCGGAAACGTCGGGCAGGATGTTGTCGCCGCACGTGGGAAACGCCGGTGAGCAAGAACCGCTATGTCCCAGATTGTTCCCGGGAAAGGCGGAGCTCGCCAAGACGTACGACATCGGTGGTGTGAGAGTCACCTGATCGGAAGCGGCGACTGGACCGTAACCACGATAGCCGTAGACGTACTCGGCATCGAGCGTGCAGGTCTTTTTGGCGCCAACGTCGGGGCTGCACGCACCGATGCCCGTTGTCGCCAACAGAAACGTCGCGAGGGAAGAAAGAGGCATCAGGCGTTTCATGGCGGTCTCCTTGGAGCCCCGTGGTTGTTCCGTCTTGTTTGAGCGCGGGGAAAACGGGAGACGGGAGATCTTTGCGCGAGTGAACGGCCCGTAGCGCGTGTTCGGGAAGCGGTGACGCCCGTCGTACCAAAAGGGATTTTATCACGCCACGGCGCTCAAGTGAGTCCGCAACGGCGAGGCCGGGAATTCACTTCCGTTGACCGCTGCGGGGGCGCCTGACAATCTCGCTCGTCTGAGGGGCGGCCGCGGTGGCCGTTCGACCTTACCCGTATTGCACGTGAGGTTGGAGGAGAAACATGGCGACGATGATGGCGTATCACGAAGTGAAGGACCGAAAGCACTGGCTGGCCTCGCCGATGCGCGAGAAATTCTTCGGGCCCCTCGGTATCACCGGGATCCGGAAGTTCATCGACCCCCAGCATCCGACGCGGGTGGGACTGATCATGGAGGTGCCGGATATGGCCAAATTTCAGGCCGCCATGCAGTCCCCCGCGGCCGCCGAGGCGATGGCCCACGACGGTGTGCTTGCGAGCACCCTGGTGGTTCTGGTCGAGGCATAGAGTGCGGCTTCGCCGCCATGAGGGGGTGTTCCCCCTCATGGCGGCTCCCCCCGTAGGCCGACGGCGCCGGTGCGGCGAAGCCGTACTTCCCGGTCCTTGGCAAGGCTACCGCGGTCGCCACTCCGAAAACTTGCGTCATACGTTCACATCTTCATCAGGTCGGGCATCCAGTTCCGGCGTGAGCGTCCGCCAGGTGGGCCTATCGTTCTGTTTCGCTTTTTCCGCCCTCTGCTTTGGGGCCGCTCCGTTGGCCGCCGAGCCCCCGCGGCAGACCATCAATTTCAACCGCGAGTGGAAATTCCTGTTGGGCGATCATCCCGAAGCGCGGGCCTCCGAGATGGCCGATGAATCCTGGGACGACGTTGGCCTGCCGCATTCCTTCAGCATCCCCTACTTCGCGTCGCCGCGCTTTTATGTCGGGATCGGCTGGTATCGGAAACACTTCGACGTTCCCGCGCACTGGTCCAAAAAGCGGCTGTTCCTTGAATTCGACGGGGCCTTTCAAGAGGCGGAGATCTTCGTGAACGGGCGGCGCGTGGGGGAGCACGTGGGCGGCTACACGGGGTTCTCCCTCGACATCACGGCCGCCGCGAAGACCGGCGCCAACGTGGTGGCCGTGCGCCTCGACAACCGCTGGAATCCGCGGCTTGCCCCGCGCGCGGGCGAACATGTTTTCAGCGGTGGCATCTACCGCGATGTCCGGTTGGTCGCGACCGCCCCGCTGCATATCGCCTGGTACGGCACCTTCGTGACCACGCCGGTGGTGTCGAAGACCTCCGGCACGGTGAATGTGAAGACCGAGATCCGCAACGATAGCGCCGCGACGAAGACATGCGTGCTGACCACGGTGGTGCTTGATCCCGCTGGCAAGGCCGTCGCGCGCCTCTCGTCCACGCAATCGGTTCCCGCCGGAACGACGGTGACGTTCAGTCAAACGACCGACCCCATCCCACGACCCAAGCTCTGGCATCCCGATCATCCT
>PMNO01000679.1:0-2415 GCA_003161835.1 Myxococcales bacterium
GCCGAGTACTACCGGGACAGCGGCCGGCACGCGCTCATCGTTTACGACGACTTGTCCAAGCAGGCGGTCGCGTACCGGCAGCTGTCATTGCTGCTGCGGCGCCCCCCGGGGCGCGAGGCGTTTCCCGGTGACGTGTTCTACTTGCACTCGCGTCTGCTGGAGCGGGCCGCCAAGCTGTCCGACAAGGAGGGCGCCGGTTCGCTGACCGCGCTGCCGATCATCGAAACCCAGGCGGGAGACGTATCGGCCTATATTCCGACCAACGTTATTTCGATCACCGACGGACAGATCTATCTGGAAAGCGATCTGTTTTATTCGGGACAGCGGCCGGCCGTGAACGCCGGTCTATCGGTGAGTCGCGTCGGTGGCGCCGCGCAGATCGCGGCCATGAAGAAGGTCGCCGGCAAGCTGCGCCTGGAATTGGCGCAGTATCGCGAGCTGGCGGCGTTCTCGCAGTTCGGGTCCGATCTGGACAAGGCAACCCAGCAACAGTTGGCGCGCGGTGCGCGTATGACGGAGATCCTCAAGCAGCCGCAATATCAGCCTCAGTCCGTCGAGAAACAGGTGCTGATCCTGTACGCCGTCACCAACGGGTACGCCGACGGCTTTCCCATCGACGCGCTCGGCCGGTACGAGAGGGAACTCTTCGCGTTCATCGACTCCCGGCACGCCCAATTTTGGGCCGATCTCAAGGCCAAGGGTACGGACAGCAAGGCGTGGGATGGGTTGGTCGGCCAGATGAAGACCGTCTTGAGCGCGTTCGGCAAAGAGTTCGCGCCCGACGTGACGACCTGAGAGAGGGCGCATGGCAACTCTGAAAGCCATTCGGACCCGGATCGCCTCGGTCAAATCGACCCAGAAGATCACGCGGGCCATGAAGCTGGTGTCGGCGGCGCGATTGCGTCGGGCCCAGGATGCCATCGTGGGGGCCCGCCCGTACGCGAACGCCCTGACGGCGGCGATCGCGGAGATCGCCGCACGCGCCGGCGAGGACGCCCACCCGCTGATGGCGGCTCGTCAGCCCCTGCGAGTGGCCCTGGTCGCGATCACGTCGGATCGCGGCTTGGCGGGCGGGTTCAACGCGAACGTGTTCCGCCGGGTCGTGCGGTTCCAGGCCGAAAATCCCCAGGTGACCGAGACGTCGCTGTTCGTGGTCGGTAAGAAGGGGCGGGATTTCTTCCGGCGCCGGCGTTCGATGGTGCGCCAGGAATTCGCGGGCGCCTCGGGCGACACGGCGCAGAGCCGCGCCAAGGAGCTGGCGCGTACGGTGGTGCAGACCTTCGAGGAAGGCAAGGTGGATGCCGTCACCCTCATCTACAACGAATTCAAATCGGCGATCGTGCAGCGGGTGGTGGCTGAACCATTGCTGCCCGTGGCGCCGCCACCCACGAGGGCCGCGACCCCGGATGGAACCGGGCAGATCGACTTCTTGTACGAGCCCGATCGGGAGCGCTTGCTCTCGACCCTGATCCCGCTCTTCATCGAATCGCAGATCTATCGCGCCTTGCTGGAGTCCATCGCTTCGGAGTTTGGAGCGCGCATGACCGCGATGGACAACGCCACCACCAATGCGCGAGACATGATTGCGTCGTATACGTTGCAGTACAACCGCGCCCGACAGGCCGCCATCACCAAGGAACTGATGGAGATCGTCGGCGGCGCGGAGGCTCTAAAGGGATAGTCATCGCACCTGGACTGAGGACTAAGGAACATCGACATGGACACCAGCAGCACCACCAACAGCAACAACGGACGCGTCCTTCAGGTCATCGGACCCGTGGTGGACGTGGAATTCGAGGGCGGCGCATTGCCCGAGATCAACACCGCGCTCCGGATTTCGAACCCGGCGATCAGCGATCGCGCCTGGAACCTCACCGTCGAGGTCGCCCAGCATCTGGGTGAGCACGGCGTGAGGTGCGTGTCGATGGACACCACCGACGGACTGGTCCGGGGTATGCCGGTCGAGAACACCGGGGCGCCGATTCAGATGCCGGTGGGGCGCGAGGTCCTCGGGCGCATCCTCAACGTGGTCGGCGAGCCGGTGGATGAACGCGGTCCCGTGAACGTGAAGCTCCGCATGCCGATCCACCGCCTGGCGCCGAAATTCGCCGATCAGTCGGTCAAGGTCGAGATGTTCGAGACCGGGATCAAGGTCATCGACCTGCTGGCGCCGTACCGGCGCGGCGGCAAGATCGGTCTGTTCGGGGGCGCTGGCGTCGGCAAGACGGTCACCATGCTCGAGCTCATCAACAACGTCGCAAAAAAGCACGGCGGCTTTTCGGTCTTCGGGGGCGTGGGCGAGCGTACCCGCGAGGGGCGCGATCTCTACAACGAGATGAGCGAATCCAAGCTGTCCACCGGCGAGTCGGTGTTGTCGAAGACGGCCCTGGTTTATGGCCAGATGAACGAGCCGCC
>PMNO01000679.1:2450-4643 GCA_003161835.1 Myxococcales bacterium
TCGGTGCAGGCGATTTACGTTCCCGCCGATGACTTGACCGATCCGGCGCCCGCGACGGCGTTCGCCCACTTGGACGCGACGACCGTCTTGTCGCGCCGCATCTCCGAGCTCGGGATCTACCCCGCGGTCGATCCGCTGGACTCCACGTCCACGATCTTGTCGGTGGATGTGGTGGGCGTCGAGCACTACCAGATCGCGCGCGCGGTGCAGAAGATCTTGCAGAAGTACAAGGAGCTTCAGGACATCATCGCCATCCTCGGGATGGACGAATTGTCCGAGGACGATCGCATCGCGGTGGCCCGCGCCCGCAAGATCGAGCGTTTTCTGTCGCAGCCGTTCTTTGTGGCCGAGACGTTCACCGGCACCCCCGGCAAGTACGTCGAGGTCAAGGACACGGTCGCCGCCTTCAAGGAGATCGTCGACGGCAAATGCGACGATCTCCCCGAGCAGGCGTTTTACATGCAGGGTGGCCTCGACGACGTGCGCGCCAAGGCCGAGCAGATCGCCAAGCAGAACGCCTGAGGAAGCCCATGATGCGCTTGTCCGTCACCACCCCGCGCGGCGCCATCGTCGAGACCGATATCGACGAGATCACCGCGCCCGGCGCAGTCGGCGAGTTCGGCGTCTTGCCCGGCCACGTGCCCATGATGGCCGCGTTGAAGCCGGGAGTGCTGACGTACCGGGCCGCCGACCACACCACCACCCTGGCCGTGGGCGAGGGATTTCTCCAGGTTGCGCCAGTGGCCGGCGGGGAAAAAACCACCGATCGGGTGTTGGTCCTGGTTGATCAGGCGATCGGCGCCACGTCGATCGACCTGACCGCCGCGAAGAAGGAGTTCGGCGAGACCGAGGCCTTGCTCGGGGCCTGGACGGGTGAGCTCGACGGAACCCACCAGGAGTTGGTCGTGCGGCGCGATTGGTCGCTGGCCAAGCTGGGTGCCGCTCTGCGCATCAGCGCGTCTTGAGAAAGGGCGGATGGATCGACGGCCCTCGCGCCGTTGGTCGCCGCAGTTCCGCCTCCGTCTCCGCTCGCGCCACCGCCTCAACCTCCGCCCTGGCTCTGCTGGGCGCCAACCCATGATTCCTGGAACCGGACAGCACAGGTTCTTCGCCACCTGCGCCAGGGGCACCGAAGGGGCGCTGCGGCGCGAAATCGCCGCGCTCCGCATCGCCGGGGCGCGCGGCGACATGGGAGGGGTGTGGTTCGAGGGGCCGCTGGAGATGGGGTTCGCCGTCTGTCTGCACGCCCGGGTGGCCATGCGCGTGTTGCTGGAGGTGGCGCGATTCGCCGCCGAGGACGCGGATGGTCTGTACGCGGGAGCGCGGGCCGTCGACTGGAAGAGCTGGATGACGGCACGCACGACCCTGTCCGTGTCGGCCGACGTCACCGATGTCCCTGCGCTGCGCCATTCGGGATTCGCGGCCTTGAAGGTCAAGGACGCGGTGGTCGATGCCCTGCGCGATGCCCTGGGCGCTCGGCCCGATGTGAATCCGCGCGATCCCGACGTCGCGATTCGTTTGCACGTGCAGCGATCGGATGCGCGCTTGTTCCTGGATCTCGCGGGCGAGCCCCTTCATCGGCGGGGTTACCGCGTCGCCATGACGGAGGCTCCATTGAAGGAGAGTCTGGCCGCCGCGATGCTGTTCCTGGGACGCGTGGATCCGGGGCTGCCATTCGTCGATCCGATGTGCGGGTCCGGTACCTTGGCCATCGAACATGCCCTGGCGGCGCGGCGCATTGCGCCTGGCCTCGGCCGGCGGTTTGGATTTCAGCGCTGGCCGGTGGCGCAGGGCGAGGCGGCGCGCAAAGCCTGGGATCGCCTGATTGTGGCCGCGCGCGCCGAGGTTCTGCCGCAAGCGCCCGCGCAGATCGTGTGCGCCGAAAGATTTCCCGACGCCGTGCAGGCCGCGCGAAAAAATGCCGCGGCGGCCGGAGTGGAGCGCGACCTGACGTTCGAGGTCGCGGATGTCCGCGACCTCAATCCACGATGGCCGCGCGGCAACCTGGTGACCAATCCCCCGTACGGCGAGCGCCTGATGGGGGACGCCGCCGCGGCCGCGTCGCGCTCCCCGGCGGTCGCGAAACCGCCGCGCCCTGGATCCTCGCGCGAAGCGTGGACCCGATCCCGGCCGGGGCCCGCGGGCACATCTGCCCCGGGGTGGTCGTCGGCGCCCGTGCCTTCCCCATCGCCC
>PMNO01000106.1 GCA_003161835.1 Myxococcales bacterium
AAACACTTCGCCGGTCCCGTGAACGCCTTGCGAAAGCAGTACGGCCTGCCGTCGCTGGGAACCCTCCCGCACGTGCTCACGTCCGGCGACCACACGCTATTTCCCGATGTTCCCGCGCTGGTGCCCACCCGCGATCTCCCGGTCAACCAGCACTACCTCGGGCCCGTGAGCTGGTCTCCTCCCGGGCCTCTTCCTGCCTGGTGGAATGCCCTCGATGCCGGCCGTCCCACCCTGTACGTGACGCTCGGATCGTCGGGTCTGGTCAAGCGCCTGCGTTTGATCATCGACGTGGCCGCCGAGCTGGGATTTCAGGTGCTGGTGGCCACCGCGGGCCGGTTGCGGGTGGCGGGCGATAGCTTGCCGCCACATGTTTTCGTCGCCGACTTCCTGCCGGGTCATCTGGCCGCGCGTCGTTCGCTGGCCGTCGTGTCGAACGGAGGAAGTACGACTGGATATCAGGCGCTCGCCGAGGGCCGTCCGGTCGTCGGTATCGCGTTCAACCTGGATCAGTATCTGGCGATGACCGCGATCGCCGAGGCCGGGGCCGGGATCCTGCTGCGCGCCGGGAGCCTCGATCGCGCGGCGCTGCGAGATGCGTTCGCGCGCCTACTCTCGGAGCCCTCGCTCACGGCCGCGGCGTCGCGCCTGGAGCAGGAATTTCTGCGCTGGGACGCGCCGGCCGCCTTCGCGAGCTTTGTCGCCACCGCCGTCGCCTGATCGGGCCGGCCGCGTGCGACCTAGTCGCCGGCCGTCTTGCGCATCAGGCGCGTGGCCGCATCCCGCACGATTTGGTGCGCTTCGCCCTTGACCAACCATGAGACGGCAAACCCGAGCATGGCCACGGTCTCCGGAATGAATATCGGGCCATCCCCGAGCGCGGCGATGCCGGCCCAAAGCACAGCGGCGATCATGACGAGGCCACAGGCGAGGCAAATGTCGTCCCGCAGGCGTTTGGGCGGGGGGCGATCGGGCCGCCTCGGGATGTTCGACTTCCTGAACAACCACACCGAAAAAAGGATGAAGGTGACGAACAATACGATCGCCGCGACGGTGTGGATCCTGCCGGTTGCCTTGTTCCACCAGGCCGGCCCGGTCAGCCCGTCCGGAGTCCCGGTCGGGAACAGGGCCACCATCACCGCCGCAGCGCCGCCGGTCATTCCGACGATGCGATCCGCCCACACCCCCACGTATCCGCGATAGGTGAACAAGAAGAGCGCCAGCGAAAACAGCACGCCAACAAATATGCCCACCGCCCCGGTGTAGTAGTAGGCGCTCACGGAATTCAACAGGATCCAGGCCTGCAATCCCGTGGTGGGACGAAGCCCGGCGATCACGTACAGGAGAACGGGGAGGAAGAGTCCCAGGACACCAATGACGGTCCGATGGGCCCGCTGCGACAGGCCATCGGGAACGTCACGCTCCGTGGGGGAACGATCGTCTGTCATCGTCCCCAACGGTACCTGAAGTCGGCGGGGTGCGCGAAGGCGGGAGTGAGTCCGCCACCCGGGTGCGGGTCACCACCTCGTTGAGGCCGTGGAACCCACCACCCCGCCTACACGCGGTTCCGCAGCATCAGCTCCTTCGGGTGCGGGTCGAGGTAAGTTTGGTCGCTCAAGTACGACACGTTCAGGAGGCGTACGTAGTGGCGAAGCAAGGTGAGCGGTACAATCAGAGGAATCAGGCCGCGGCGGTGGTCCTCGATCACGGCCAGGATCTCGCGGCGCGCCGACGGGTCGAGCTTGTCGCTGAAGTGACCGAACATGTGGGTCAGCACGTTGGCGTGGCGGCCGGGAGTGGCGAGCTTGCCGAGCGCGGTCATGAAACCCGCTTCGTATTGTTCACGAAGCTCCTCGCGCGCGAGCGACTTGCCGAGCGCGACCAGGCGCCCGAGGCGCCGATAGCCGGGCTCGTCGTGCGCCAGCAGCGCCATCTTGTGCGTCGTGTGAAACGCGATCAGTGACCGCAAAGTCCACCGCGTGGCCCACAGAGTCCGCAGGCGGTGGTAGGCGAAGATGCGCTCGATGAAGTTCTCGCGCAACCTGGCGTCGTTCAACCGACCCTCTTCCTCGATGGGCAGGTTCGGAAGCGCGCGCTGCAACGCCATCGCGAACAATCCCTNNGTCGTCGTCGTCGTCGCCGTCGCGGACCTCGCCGCGCCAGGCTTGCCCCGTTCGCCGACGCGGATCAGCCGCAACGTCTCGCGGGGGATGCCCATGCCGGCCTCCACCTCCGGGCACACCTCGACGAATTCGACGAAAGGTCCTAGCTCATCCACCAAGAATGAATCGCGCTTGTGCTGGCCGTCGAACCGCACCTCGCGACCCACCAAGCACGCGGAGATCCCGATGCGCAGCGTCGCCGANNCAGCGCGCGCTCTTTTTGCGTCGCGTGCTCGACGATCGGTGCGCGCGGCTGATGGATGTCCCGTGCCCCGTCGCCGCGCCTCTCTGGCAGGTACTTGCGCAAGTAGGTCCCCTCGGGATCGAACCGCCGGCTCTGCAACGTCGGATTGAACACCCGAAAATAGGGTTGCGGATCGCACCCCGTGGAAGCCGCCCACTGCCAGCCGCCGTTGTTCGGGGCCAGATCTCCGTCGAGGAGTCGTTCCATGAAATACCTTTCGCCCCAGCGCCAGTCGATCAAGAGATCCTTGGTCAGGAAGGATGCCACGATCATGCGCACGCGGTTGTGCATCCACCCGGTTTCCGCGAGCTGGCGCATGCCNNTTCCAGGCATCGAACCAATCCGCGCGGTTCTCCCAGGCCAGATCCCGGAACTGCGGCAGGAACGAACGCGTTTCCACGTCCGGACGGTGCCACAGGACGTGATAGTAGAATTCACGCCAGGCAATTTCGCGCAGCAACGTGCTCGGTCCTGTCCCCTCGCCGAACGTCGCCGTTTGCAGATTCAGCTCCGCGATGGCTTGCGCCGATGTGAACGAGCCATTCTTGAAATAGATGGACATCTTCGAGGTACCATCGACGCCGGGGAGGTCCCGGTCGCTCTTGTACGACGACAACCGCGCGCCAAACGATCGCAGCCGTTCGCGCGCGGCCAGGGTGCCGGCGGGCGGCAATGGGACCCTCACCCGCGGACTGTTTTCGGCGACGAAGCGCCGCAGATGGTCTTCGGGAGGCGTTGCGCCCGCGAACAACGTGGGCCAGGTGAGCGTGAACAGATCCCGCGGTGCGCCGCCGGCGGACGCCTGGGTGTCCAGGTACGCCAACCCTTGTCGCTGGGCCAGGATGCGCGCCCGCACCCGAGGCGTGCCGAGCAGAGCGAACCAGCGCCGCGCGAACGCCGAGTAGACCTGAAAAAAGGCCGGTTGGCGCCGACCGCCGTCGCCGCTGCCGCCGTCCTTGCGAATCTCGTCGGGCTCGATGAGCAGGTGATCGGCCTCCGTGTGCACGTCCACGCCCCACTCCTGCCGCAGTAGATCGCTGACCGCCTCGTCCCGCTGGCGCGCGAAGGGCTCATAGTCGCGGTTGAAAGACAGCGTCGCGGGCCGCCGCAGGCCGGCCGCATCCATGTGGGCGAGCAACGCCGCGAAGGCGTCGGCGGGGGCGCGGTCCAGCACCAGCAGATCGCCGCCCACCGCGCGCAGCTCGTCACGCAGCGCCGCCAAGGTGGCCAGAAAGAAACCGAAGCGATCCGCCGAAAAATCCGGTCGCGCCAAAAATTGCGCGTCAAAGCAGAACACCCCCAGCACGCGACCGCGGTGTTCCGACCAGCTCCAGCGCAGCGCCGGATTGCCCGCCACCCGAAGGTCGCGCCTGAACCAATGCAGCCCGTAGGCTGGCGCGGGGCTTCCGTCCTGGGGCCGGTTACCGGTCAGCTTCCTTGCTTCCCACGACCGTCAGGTTCAGGCCCACCTGGACCGACAACGGCTTGCCGTCGACCGTGATGGTGGTCTTTCCGTTGTAGTACCAACCGAAGGATCCGGTCGAGAACTCACGCTTGTCGGCGACGATCTCCGTGTTGCCGATCGTGATCTTCACGGCCTCGGCCTTTTCAAGGAACTGGGTCTTGGACATGGGGCAGGGTGATTTGGCCATGCCGGGAAGCTACCACCGCCGGGGGCCCCACGGTGCCTTGTTCGCAAGGTTTCGCGCCCGGCCCCGAGCCCCCGGTTCTGCGGTATGTCCTGGAGATCGCGGCGCGCCTCCCCTAGGCTTGCGGGTTCCTTTTCACAGCCTCCAGAAAGGATACGACCATGGACGTTCAGCTCTTCGACACGACACTCCGCGATGGTACGCAGAGTGAGGGCCTCTCGCTCTCGGTCGAGGACAAGCTGAAGATTGCCCGGCTCCTGGACGGCTTTGGGATTCACTTCATCGAGGGCGGGTATCCGGGGTCCAACCCCAAGGACATCGAGTTCTTCCGCCGTGCGCGTCAGTTGGGTCTGAAACACGCCAAGCTGACGGCGTTCGGAAGCACCCGCCGCGCCGGCGCGAAGGCCGAGGAGGACGCGAACATGCGCGCCCTCATCGACGCCGACACGCCCGTGGTGTGCATCTTCGGGAAATCCTGGCTGTTGCACGTGGTCAAGGTGCTCGGTACCACCGCCGAGGAGAACCTGGCCATGGTGGCCGACAGCGTGCGGTTCCTGAAGGACAAAGGGCGCGAGGTGGTCTACGACGCGGAACACTTCTTCGATGGGTATCGCGCCGATCCCGCCTACGCGCTCTCGGTGTTGCGCGCCGCCGCCGAGGCCGGCGCCGACTGGCTCACCCTGTGCGATACCAACGGGGGCAGCCTGCCCAGTCAGATCAGCGAGATCGTCTCCGCGGTGCGCAAGAGCGTCGCCACGCCGCTCGGCATCCACACCCACAACGACAGCGATCTGGCCGTCGCCAACGCGCTGGCCGCCGTGGAGGCCGGCTGCACGCAAGTGCAGGGAACGATGAACGGGTGGGGGGAACGGTGCGGTAACGCCAACCTCATCTCCATCGTCCCGGCCCTGCAGCTGAAGATGGGGCGGCGGTGCGTGCCCGACGATCGCCTGGCGCGGCTGACGGAACTGTCGCGAACGGTCAGCGAGATCGCCAACATCCGCCCGCGCGCGCACGCGCCGTACGTGGGCGCGTCCGCGTTCGCGCACAAGGGCGGCGCGCACGTCGCCGCGATCGAGAAGGTCACGTCCAGCTACGAGCACATCCCGCCCGAACGGGTCGGAAATCAGCGCAAGATCGTGGTGTCCGAGCTTTCGGGTCGCGGCAACGTGCGGCTGCGCGCGGGCGAGTTGGGGGTGGATACCGTCGGCAGCGAGCGCGCTGTGGTGGCACGCATCAAGGATCTGGAGAACGCCGGCTATCAGTTCGAGGCCGCCGAGGGATCCTTCGAGTTGCTGGTCCGGCGCGGCAAGGCGGGCTACGCGCCGCCCTTCGAGGTGCTGGACGTGGTGGTGATCTCCGAGCGCCG
>PMNO01000124.1 GCA_003161835.1 Myxococcales bacterium
ATCACCGGCGGGGCCAGCGGCATAGGTTTCGGCCTGGCCGAGCGATTTGTAAGAGAGAACAACACGGTCATCATCTGCGGCAGGCGCGCGGACGCCTTGCAAGAGGCTGCCGCTCGGCTGCCGGGCCTGNNCTGGTGAACAACGCCGGCATCCAGCAATGGATCGACCCGACCCATAAGGAATTCTATGAGCGCGCGCGAGCCGAAATCACGATCAACGTGGAGGCCCCCGTTCATCTCACGTCGCTCTTCCTCGGTTTGTCGTCGCTGACCACCATCATGAACGTGACGTCGGGGCTGTCGTTCGCGCCCCTGGCCAAGGTGCCTGTGTATTCCGCCACCAAGGCTTTCTTCCATTCCTTCACCCAGTCGCTCCGCTACCTGGTGCAGCCGCGCGGGATCGAGGTCATCGAGGTCATTCCACCGGCGCTGAACACCGATCTGGGCGGCAAGGGGTTGCACGATGAAGCGCCGCCCGTCGGCGCTTTCATTGACGCGATATTCGCACAGCTGCGAGAAGGCAAGGCGGAGCTCACCTTTGGCTTCAGCGACGCCGTGAGCCGCGCCGGACAAGACATCCTGCAGCCGATCTTCGCGCGCATGAACCCTCCTCGGTGAGGGAGCCTGGGTGCGCCCGGGCCGGCCGCGGGCTCGTCGCTACTTGACCGGGGTCCGGCCTGGTTTCTTGGTCTGGCGATCCAGGATTCGCTCCAGCTCGTCCATGGTGCCGTTCATCTCGGCGATGGCCGCGTCAAAGGGGGCGGAGGTGGTCATGTCCACGCCCGCCTCTTTCAGCAGNNCTTGGGGGTCTCGCCGCCCTTGCCGGTCTTCGCTTCCTCGAGGACGGCCCGCGCCAGGGAGGTGGAGGCCACCATGCTGGTCGCATACTGATAGACGTAAAAGTCATAATAAAAGTGCGGCACGTACGCCCACTCGACGGCCAGCAGATCGTCGACCTGGCAAATCTTCTTGTCGTGACCGTAGTAATCGCGGGCAATCTTCAGGTACAGCGTGGACAGATTCTCACCGGTGAGCGGCTCGCCACGCTCGGCCTGCTCATGAAAGGCGAGCTCGAACTCGGCGAACTGGGTCTGGCGGAAGAGCGTNNGAGGCCACCTCGGCCACGAAGGTCGGGTAGTCGGCCGTGGGGTAGGGCTGCGCGCCGTACGACAAGAACGTGTGCATGGAATGGCCCGACTCGTGCGCCAGGGTGGTGAGATCGTCGTAGCGCCCGTTGAAGTTCAGGAGCTGATACGGGTGCACCCCGTAGACGCCCGTCGAGTATGCGCCCGAACGCTTGCCGGTCGAAGGCAGGTAATCGGTCCACCGGCTCTCGAAACCCTGGCGCAAAGCATCGGTGTAGTCCTTGCCGAGTGGCCCCAGGGCCTCCAGCGTGAGGGCCCGCGCCTCGTCGGGTTCAAAGCGCATGTCCACGCTCGCCACCAGGGGCACATAGAGATCTTGGTAGCGCAGGACATCCAGGCCCAGCATCCGCTTGCGCAGCGCCAGGTACCGGTGCAGCGTCGGCAAGCTCCGATGCACGTCGGCCAGCAGCTGTTTGTAGACGACGGTGGGAATGTTGTCCTGGAACAGCGCCGCGCCAAGCGTCGAATCGAAGTGGCGGNNAAGAACGCCGCGAAGACCTGGTCACGGTCGGCGCGGTTGCGGGCCTGGCGATGCAGGGTGTAGGCCGAGGCGTCCAGCCGCACCGCTTCGCCTGTGGAAAGCTTGATCGTCGGGTAGGGAAGGTCGGCGTTGGTCAGCACGCCGTGCACCTCGCCGCCGGCGCGCTGGATCTCGCCCGCTTCGGCGGCCACGCGCTCCTCACCGGCGCCGAGGGTGTGCGGTTTGCGCCGCAGGGTCTCCTCCACATACACGCGGTACGGCTCGAGCCTCTTCTCTCGAGTGACGAACCTGCGCACCCGGGCCGGGTCCAGCGCCAAGATCTCGGGCCGCACCCACGAGCACGCCGANNCAGTCGCGACAGATCGCGGTCCAGCTCGAACATGGCCTGCAACGCCGCCAGCAGGGACTGGGCCGACTCGCCCAGGTGGCCGCGATACTTGGCAAGTTCAGGGAGACGGCGGCTCAGGTCCTGCCTGGCCTTGGTCCAGGCGGCCTCGGATGGATAGAGGTCGGCCAGGTTCCATTTGTACTTGTCGGGGATGTCCTTGCGGGCCCCCGCGTGGGCGGACGTTGCTGTCATGCCGATGACCGAGAAGCAAACGAGAGCCAAACGGGTATGGCCCATGGAAGCCGGACGATAGCGGGGCCTGGCGCGACCGGTCAACTGAGGCTCGTTGTGACTCGCCGGGAGGCCCGACCACGCCAGCGTGTACCGTCCCTAAGTGGGCTCCGGGCGGGCCATCGAACCGGGCGGGATGGGCCCCCCGACCGTCTTTCCCGAGGCGGCGTCGCCGGGCGGCATCACCGCCTTCACGGCGCGGTGCTCGCGGGCGATGAGAACGTAGATCGCCGGCACGAAGAACAGCGTGAAGGCCGTTCCCATGACCATCCCCGCCACCAGCACGAGGCCAATGCTGTTGCGGGCTGCGGCGCCCGGGCCGCGCACGAGCGTGAGGGGAAAGTGACCGCAGATGGTGGCCACGCTGGTCATCAGGATCGGACGCAACCGGGTGACCGCCGATTCCTTGACCGCCTCGATCTTGGAGTGACCCTGCTCCTGAAGGGTGTTCGCGAATTGCACGATCAGGATCCCGTTCTTGGCCACCAGCCCCACCAGCGTCACCAGGCCCACCTGCGAGTAGACGTTGATGGTGGTGGTCCAACCGTTGGTCCAGTAGGGAAGGTTCGGATTCGGCATCTTGAGAAAGGTGAGGGCCAACGCTCCGAACATGCCGAGGGGAACCGATCCGGCCAGGATGACGAATGGATCGCGGAAGCTGTTGAACTGCGCCGACAGCACGAGGAAGATCAGCACCACCGCCAGCAGGAACGCCGGCAGAAACTTGTTTCCCTCGGTCCGAAGCTGGCGCGACTCGCCGGTGTAGTCGACGCTGTACCCTTGGGGCACGATCTTGGCGGCTTCAGTTTCCAGGAACGCCAGGGCCTCGTCGAGAGGTCGAATGGCCACTCCACTGATCTTGACGGAGTTGAGCTGCTGGAAGCGGTTGAGGGCGCGCGGCGTGACCACGTTGTGGATCTTGGCGATGGCACCGAGCGCGATGAGCTGGTTGTTTGGCCCCGTGACGTAGATTTCGTTCAGCTGGCTGGCGTTCAGGCGTTCCGATCGCAGGAGCTGGGGAATGACCTTGTAGCTCCGGCCGGCGACGCTGAAGCGGTTGACGAAGTTCCCCCCCACCGCCGCCGCCAGATCCTGCGCCACGCTCTGGAGGTTGAGGCCCAGCTCGGCGACCTTGTCTCGATCGATCTCGATCTGTGATTCTGGCTGGTCGACCTTGACGTCGATGAGCGGCGGAAAAGCGAACATTCCGCTCATCATCGCCTTCTGTTGCAAGGTGGTGGCGAACCCGAGGATCTCGGGCGTCTCCGCGGTCGACGACAGGACAAACTCGACGGGGAATTGACCGCCCCCGGGCAGGGCTGGCGGCAAGATCGGGAAGGTCTGCACGCCGGGGATCGCGGCCACACGCCGCTGGACCTCGGGCACGATCTGGAAGGCGGACCGCGCCCTGTCCTCCCACGGCTTGAGCCCGAGACCCCAGAAGCCTCCGCTCGGGAACGTGATCTGAAAGGTGAACTTGCCCTCCGGAATCTCCATGACGGTGCGATTCACTTCCCGGGTCGAGAAGGTCACCTGGTCGAGGGTCGAGTTCGAGGGCGTGTTGACGATGCCGAAGACCACGCCCTGGTCCTCGGCGGGCGCGAGTTCCTTGGGAGACTGAGCGAACATCAGGAACGCGAGCACGCTGATCACAACCCAGGCGAAATAGATCGCGCCGCGCGCCCCGAGCGCCCGATCGAGCTGCCTCGCGTAGGTCGCACGAATCCGCTCGAACATCCGATCGATGACCCGAGCGAACCCGTGGTCCTGATGCCCGGGCACGAGGAGGTACGCCGACATCACCGGGGACAACGTGAGCGCCACCAGACCGGATATCGTGACCGCTCCGGCGAGGGTGAGCGCGAATTCCCGGAACAGAGCCCCGGTGAGCCCGCCTTGAAACGCGATGGGGGTATAGACCGCCGCCAAGGTGATGGTCATGGCGATGATCGGGCCCACCAGCTCGCGCGCTCCCGCCATCGCCGCCTCGATCGAGGTCATCCCTTCGCGCAGGTGCCGCTCGACGTTTTCAACCACCACGATCGCGTCGTCGACCACCAGCCCGACGGAGAGCACGATCGCCAGCAAGGTCAGGAGGTTGACCGTGAACCCGAACAGCTGCATCAAGGCCACCGCTCCCACCAGCGACACCGGTATGGCCACCACGGGAACGAGAACGGAGCGCAGCGACCCGAGGAACAGGAAGATCACGACCACCACGATGAGCAACGTCTCGCCGAGGGTGTG
>PMNO01000405.1 GCA_003161835.1 Myxococcales bacterium
ACGGCGATCTGGTTGCAGGATCTGGCGGTGTTGCGCGATACGGCAACCCTGCTCGGCAAGGCGGACGAAGCCACCCAGTTTCAAACCACCGCGACGACCGTGACCAACGCGTTCAACGCCAAATTCCTGAGCGCGGCGGGGACGTACGACAAGAACAGTCAGACCGGCAATGCCATGCCGCTCGCGCTCGGAATCGTGCCGGCGGCGCAACGGGCCGCGGTGCTCGGCAGCCTGGCCGCCAGCGTATCCAGCGCACAGAACCGCGTCACGGCCGGCGACGTGGGTTTCGTGTACTTGCTCCGGGCGCTTTACGAAGGAGGGCGTGGGGATGTCGTGTACGGGTTGCTCAAGCAATCAACAGGCCCCGGATATCTGTATCAAATCAGCCACGGGGCGACCGCGCTGACCGAGGCGTGGGACGCCCGTGCGAGCAGCTCGCAGAATCACGCCATGCTCGGACACGCCGAGGAATGGTTGTATCGCGGGCTCGCCGGGATCAACCCGGATCCGGCCGGGCCGGGGTTCAAGAAATTCATCGTCAAGCCCCAGCCGCAGACCGGCCTGACGTCGGTCGACGTCCAGTACCATTCCATTCGCGGCGTCATCGCGAGCAGCTGGCAAAGGGGCGCCACCGGCTTGACCATGAACGTCGCCGTCCCGGTGAACACCACCGCGACGATCTACGTGCCGACCGCCAACGCGGCCGCGGTGACCGAAGGCGGGCTGCCCGTCGCGGGCGCCCCCGGTGTCACCTCGGTCAGTCAAATGGCGGGGACCGTCGTGTTGCAGGTCGGCTCGGGGCACTACACCTTCGCGGCGCCCTGACGGCACCGACAGGTGGCCCTTTCACTCCAGTCGCGACACGCGCAACGCCTGCGCTGGAATCAATCGTTCCGCCAGGTCCACGATCCGGGCGTGATGGGTGAACAGGACCACCTGCGTTCCCCGTGCGTGCTCCGCCAGCACGGCCAATGCGGCGCCCGCGCGCTCGTCGTCGAAGTGAATCAGAATATCGTCGAGGATCAGCGGCAAGGGCTCGCCGGAGGCGGCCTGGCGCTCCAGGGTCGCCAGCCGTAGCGCCAGGTAGAGCTGGTCGCGCGTGCCATCGCTCAGCCCATCGACGGGGACTTTGGTGCCATCGGCGCGGACACAGCGCAGGACCGGACGATCGCTGTCGTCGAAATCGGCCCGCAGTCCCGTGTAGCGGTTCAGGGTGAGGCGCGCCAACAGCGTGCTCGCGCGCGACAGGACGGGCCCCTGGTGTTGCTCGCGATAGCGCTCGACCTCGGCGGACAGCAGCCGCGCCGCCAGCCGCAGGCGGGCATACTCCGCGGCCAGGGCACGGATGCGCGCCAGGTGGGCCTGCGCATCATCCGACGCGTCGGCGGCGTCGGCGCCACCGTCGGGATCTTCCCAGTGACGAAGGCCGGCGCCGACGGAACCGATCGATTGGCTGGCGCGTTGGGTGTCGCGATCCAAGGTCTCCATCTCCTCACGCAAGCGATCGATCCGGTCGTCCAGATCCTCCGGAGCNNGATCGCCGTTCCGCGTGCTCCAGCGCGGGCAAATCCACGGCGCCGGCCGCGCGCACCAGCGCGCTCAGCTTTTCGTCGGCGGCGGCCCGAGCCCCTTGGGCCGTGCACAGCGCCCGCCCGCGGCGCTGAAGATCAGCTTCCATCTCGACGCGTGCCTGCCGGGCCGGGATCCCATCGCGATGACGCTGCAGGATGATTTCGGCGGCCTCCTCGGCGGGCTTGCCCGACAGATCGGGCGTCAAGGTGGTCACCAGCGCGGCGACGGCCTCTTCGAACTGGGTGGCGTCCCGATCGATTCCTTGTAGCCGTCGGTTGATCTCGCCCACCTCTTCGCGCTTGTGGGCCAACGCGGCCGCCAGCTCCAGGACAGCCTCGGCCTCGACCGTCGTCGCCGCGGGCGGCAGTCCCAGTGGAGCGATGGCCTCGGCCCATGTCATTCGCCAGGAGGCGCTGGCGGCGTCCGCCTCGTCGCATTCTCGCGCCGCGCGCGTGCGCTCCTCGGCGAGCGCGGCGATCTCGCGCTCCAGGGCCGCCCGCCGGGTCGCCTCCCCCTCGATCCGCTGGGCGAGGGCGGCCGCTTGTTCACACAACGTCACCAGATCCGCTCCGGTGTCGAACGGGACGGCGCCGCGCAACACCGCTCCCACCTCCTGCCGCGCGCGCCGAACCTGCTCGCCGAGNNAGGATCCACCCCGAGCGCGGACCACTGCAGGTTCCACCAGATCTGGGCGGCCTCCCGCCTGCGGCCCAGATCGGCGCGCTGCACGTCGGCGTCGGCGATCAGCCTCTCGATCTCCTCCCTTTCCAGGTTCAACGCCGCGGCACCCGCCACGCGATCCGCCTCGCGCATCAGGCGATCCGCGGCATCGTCGGCGCGCGCCAAGGCGGCTTCAAAAGCGATGATCCGTTCCGCCCAGGACACCGCGGAATCCTCCACCGATGCGCGTTCGTCCCAGACCTGACGCAACCTCGCCCAGGCGTCGCGGCGGGCAGCGCGCGCCTCGGCCAGGGTGTGCACCGACGGAACTTCACCCCCGCGGCCGAGCTCGACCAGCTTGCGCTCTACCACCCGCTGCTTGCGGCCGAGCGCCGACACCTCCTCCGTCAACCGTTCCTCGCGCACCGACAGCACGTGCTGTTCGCCCGCGAACTTGTCCACGCTCTCGATCGGAGGCACGACCATCGCCACGACCTGTCCGGGCANNGGCCGCCAGCCGTCGGGTCAACTCGTCCGCCAACCGAGCGCGTTCCTCCTCCGCCGCTTGCAGCCGAGTCTCGAGCTCCCCCTCGCGTTCCACCCGCCTGAGCAACCGGCGCAAGGGACCACCATCCTTGGCCGCTGGCAGTTGCTCCCACTCATCCATCCGCGCGCGCTGGCGACGCTCGAGATCATCGAGCGCGCGCTTCGCCTGAACCTGGCGAAGAACCAGCGACGCTTCGAGCGCGGATAGCCGCCGGACCCGCGCGCGCTCCGCGATTCCCAATCCGATTTCGCCCCCTGCCACCCGCGCCGGCGCGCCCCCGCGCAACTGCGCGGCCAGCTTGTCGGCCTCCGCCTGGCGCGCGGCGGAAGTTGCCAGGAGAGCCGGCCGATCCTTGACAGCTTTTCGGTGCGCCCCCAACCGATCGCGCAGGTCCGCCAATCGCGCGACCGCGGGGTCATCGAGCCAGGGCGGCACGGACAGACTCCCGGCGCGCCTCGTGAGCTCCGCAATCTCGTCACTCAAGCGCGCCAGATCGGCCTCCGCCTGTTGCCTGTCATGCAGAGCCGCCTCGCGCTCCTTCGCCGCGTCCGCCGGGAGCAGGCGCACCTCGCCCAGGGCCGCGATACGCTGGAGCACCCGATCCCGCCGCGCCAGCCGCGGCAGGAGCCGGCGGGCCCGCTCCAGGCGATTCAGCTCGCGTTTGTGGCCGCGCAACANNCGCGCCGTCAAGCGGACCGTCTTGCGTGCCTCCTGGTACGCGCTGATCGCGTCGTTCAGCTTTCGTTTGTACGCCTTGGCCGTGAAGAGGGCGTCCGCCTCCTCTTCCAGTTCCTCGAGAACCCGATGGATCCCGCGACCACCGCCCAGCGCCGCGTCGAAGAGGCTCTCGCCCACGTCGCCCTGACCCGCCAGCAATGCCTCCGCCCCGGCCCGCAGACTGACGTGGTCCAGCCCGAAGAGCGCGCGAAACGTCGCTTCCGTCGCCCCACCGCAGAGGCGTCGCAACAAGCCGTCGTCCAGGATATTTCCGTCGAAATCCAGCAAGGTATTCTTCTTCCCCTTGCGCCGCGCCACGTTCACGATGCCGCCGTCCGCGCCTTCGAGCACCGCCGCCACGCGCAGATCCGCCATCGGGTGGTGGTGCGCATCCGTCGTCTGANNCCCGCGAACACGAGCTCGCGCTCGGTGAAGGAACCGAAGGCCGTCAACCGCAGCGAGCGAATTCTCAGGCGAGCTCTCCGGGCTGGCCCGCCAGACGACCCACCACCAGCGATTCCACATCATCGAGCAGTCGTCGTAGGGTGGCCGGGTCGTCCAGGCGCAGTCCGTCCTCACCGTCGGTGATCTCGGGCGGCAGCTTGCGCCGCACGTCCAAGAATTCGTCCGCGAGAGCCGCCACCCGCGCGTCATCCGCCCGCAGCGCCCGCAAGGCCCGCACGAACTGCGCAACTGCATCCTCGTCGGCGGCGGCCGCCTCCCGTGCCACCGCCGGCCTCGCCTCGTGCGTGACCGATTCGAATCGCACCCGCTCGATCCACAGATTGTCGCCCGCCAGATCCAGCCCGATGGCCCGCACGTGCTGGGTCCACTTCTCCGCGTGGGCGACGAGCGCGCGATGAACCCCCACCCCGGCGCGCACCGTGATGGGCGCCGCCACCAGCCGCCCGTCGGCCTCGGCGACCGCGCGATCCAGCACCGCGCGCACGGCGTCGAGCGCATCGTCCGCCGACACCGCGTCCGACGCGTCCACGTCGCACGTCGTCCAGCGCACCACGTCCAGCGCCCGCGCCTCGACCGTGGCCACGCGACCGTCGTTGACTGTCACGATCGTGGCTCCCTTCGGACCCGTTTCGCGGGCATGGCGGCCCTGCAAGTTGCCCGGAAACACAATCCAAGGATCGGTCGCCAGCACCTCGCGCGCATGAACGTGCCCGAGCGCCCAGTAGTCGTAGCCCTTCGCCGTCAGGCCGGCCACCGAGCACGGCGCGTAAGGCTCGTGTCCGACCCTGCCCTCGACGCACGTGTGCAGAAGCCCGATGTTGAACAGGCCGCGCACGGGCCCCGGATAGTCCAACGCCAGGTCCTGCGTCACCGCGCGGGTGGCGAAGCTTTGTCCGTGAATGGCAACACCGTGCGCCTCGAGGATCGTGGTCTANNCCCATCGAAGATGTCGCCCGCCAACAGCAGGAAGGCGGCCTCCTCGGCCAGGCACAGCTCGACCAGATTCTCGAACGCCCGGCGCGTGGCCCCGCGCACCCGGCCGACCGGAGCGCCTTCGTACCGCTCCAACCCGCGCAAGGGGCTATCAATGTGCAGATCGGCCGCGTGAACGAATTTCACCGACCCGATGCTGAACGTTCATGCAGGTACTCGTCAAGACCGTTGGCCGCGAGCCCGACCGAAAGCCGCCACCACCCCGCACGCCGGCGCGGACGCGCTAGTGGGCTTCGAGCGCTCTGCGAAGCAAGACCGTCCCCCCGTGACCGACGGCCCAGAGCCCCCCGTCGATGCCGCTGCCCCAGGTGCCGTTCAGGCTTTGCACGGTGCCGCTGGCGACGGCGCTCCACGCCGCGCCATTCCAGTGCAGGATCTCGCCCCCGTCGCCGACGACCCACACATTCAGGGAGCCGCTCCCCCAGACGCTGTTCAGCGCGGCCGGGCTGCCGCTCGGCACGGGTGACCACACGGCGCCGTCCCAATGAAAGATCTGGCCTTCATAGCCCACCACCCACACATCGCTGGCGCCGCTGCCCCACACGCCGTTGAACCCTTGCAAGGACGCGTTCGGGACTTGCGACCAGGCGGAACCCTGCCAGTGCCAGGTGCCCTCGTCCCCCACCGCCCACACGTCATCGGGACCGGCGCCCCACACGCTGCGCAGATACTGAGCGCCGCCGCTCGGCGACACGGCCCATGAAGTCCCGTTCCAGTGGATGATGGTGCCCTCCGCGCCCACCGCCCACACGCTGCCGGGGCCGCTGCCCCACACGCCATAAAGAGACTGCGTCGTGCCGCTGGCGGCGCTCGCCCACGCCACGCCGTTGAAGCGCAGAACCGTGCCCGCGTCGCCGACNNCCACCGATACGGCGGTGCCATTCCAGTGAACGATCGCGCCCTGCTCGCCCACGGCCCAAAAGTCGGAAGGGCCCCCGCCCCAGGTGCTGTAAAGGTAGGGCGTGGGGCCGCGGCCGAGCGCGGACCAGGCGCCGCCGTCCCAGTGCAACAGGCCGCCCTGGTCCGTGACGGCCCAGGCGTCGGCGGGGCCATCCGCCCAGACGCGACGCAGGTATTGAGTGCCGCCGCTCTCCGTGACGGTCCACGCCGAGCCGTCGCCGTGCAAAATGGTGCCCTCGTCCCCGACCGCCCACACGTCGTGGGGACCGGTGCCCCACACGGCAGAGAGCGCCTGCGTCTTGCGCGATTCGGAGAGCTCCCACGCGCTGCCCCTCCAATGGATGATCGTGCCGCCGCTGCCCACGGCCCAAACGTCGTCGCGACTCGTCCCCCAGATGCCAAAGAGGGGCTGGGTGATGGCGGTGTCCTCGGCCTTCCATGCGGAGCCATTCCAGTGCGCGGTGGCGCCGCCGTAGCCGACGACCCACACGTCGTTGGCGGCGCTGCCCCAGACTCCGTTCCATCCCAGCCCGGTGGGGGCAGGCGCGCCGGCATCGGACCACGCGGCTCCGTTCCAGTGCAGGATGCCCTGGGTTCCCACGGTCCAAACGTCGCTGGCGCCGCTACCCCACACGCTGACCAGATCTTGGTGGCTACCACTTTCGATCGATGTCCATGTCGACCCGTTCCAGTGCAAGACCGTGCCCGCGCCACCGACGGCCCACACATCGGCGGAACCGCTGCCCCACACGCCGCGCAGATCGTGGGTGGTACCGCTCGGCACGATGAACCAATCTTTGCCATCCGAGTGCGCGGTGGTCCCCGCGTCGCCCACCGCCCAGACATCGCTCGGGCCGCTGCCCCATACGCCGCTCAAAGGATTGCCTTGCGGTCGCGGATTCGCCCAGCACCAGGTTCCGGCCGCGCAGACATGCGTCGCGGGCGGAATGCCGCCGTCGGGATTGTGGTCGGCGCTCGCGTTCGCATCGGACACGGCGGCGTCGGCGCCCGGTCCATGGGCCGCGCCGCCGCCGCAGCCGAGGAGCCTCCCGACAATGCCGACGAGCACGACAAGAACCGGCACGGCCCCGGTGATCGTCAGCCCGGGCCGGACAAATCGAGGCGTCATGGCCGGCAACTATAAGTGACCTGGCCGGCACGCGCGCAGGCATCGCTGGGATCGGCCAGGCCCTAACCCGGTATGCGTGCTTGAACGGAAAACTCGATCGCGGCGCACTGACGTGGTTTTGCCATGTTAGTCGTTGCGATGGCGTGTCCCGCTGCTCAAGGGGCGCCAAAGGGCGAAAGGGGAAAAATGAGATCTGCTTTTTCTGGTTTTATCTGCCTCTTGGCACTGTGCGCCGCCTGTGGAAGGAACGGCGCCACGGCGAAGGACGACGCTGGCGGGGCGGGAGCCGGGGGAGGGTCGTCGTCGGGCGGGAGCGCACAAGTCGGGGGAGCTAGCGGGGGTGGGGCCACCGCGACGGTGACGACGGGTGGGGCAACGGCGACCGGCGGCGCGGTGGCGACCGGCGGCGCAGTGACGACCGGAGGCGCGGTGACGACCGGAGGCGCGCTGGGAACGGGCGGCCTGGGCGAGCCCGATGCAGCGGCCGCCGAAAGCGACGCCGGGGCCGCCGGTCGCGGCGCTCCTGACGCCGCCCGTCCCGACGAGGGCGGGAGCGTGCCTCCCCCGGTTCCGGGCAAACCATCCTGCCCGGCGGGTCCGTTTCCCGCGCCGATGATGCAATCCTCCAAGGTCGTTTGCGCCAATTTCCCTTTCGCCTACGACTCAAACGAGGGACCGACCTGGATCGCCAGCCAGAACGCCTTCTTCTTTTCAAACTACAACATTCGTCAAGCCACCGGAGGCGACATCATCAAGTACACGCCCGGCGGAGACTGCGACGTCTTCATCAAGGGCGTCGGCTGCAACGGACTCGCGGTGACCAACGACGGCAATATCTTGGCCGCCTGCCAGCAGTCGCGTTCCCTCGTCCGCTTCGACATCGCCACCAAACAGCCCACCACCGTCGTCGACAGCTACATGGGCATGATGTTCGACAGCCCGAACGATCTGGTGATCCACAGCAACGGCACGGTCTACTTCACGAATCCCGTCTTCGAGCTCGGTGGGCGCCCCCCCGGCTTTGGCCTGGCCACGTTCCGTATCGATCCGACCGGCGTGCTGAGCCTGATCGCCCAGGGACAATGCAATGGAATCGCCCTGTCGCCCGACGAGAAGAATCTCTACGTGCTTCAGTTCGGCGGGGCCAGTCTGTGGAACCTGAATACGGAGGGCGTACCCTCCCCCAGCCCGAGCAACCTCCCGTTTGGCGGCGATGGGATGGCCGTCGACTGCGCGGGCAACGTGTACGTCTCGGGGAGAATCTACGATCCCAAAGGCCAGGCGCTGGGCAACTACGTGACCGGAGGGACCAACCTCGCGTTCGGCGGCAGCAACGGCAAGACGATGCTGGTGGTTGGCATGCGCACGCAAGTGCGCGAGCTACAAATGACCGTCCCGGGACTCCCCTAGTAAGTCCCGGGACCTGACCGCCAGGGGCGCGGCGGAAGCCGACTACATGCAGTTTAGGCGCGCCGTGCCAATTGCGTAGTCGTCGATCCACAGATCGTTGGCACCCGGGTCAGCCGCATAGTGCTCGTAGCCTACGCGCTGAAACACCAACGTGGGAATCGGCTTGTTGGGAGCGGTGGCGATCATCGCCCCATCCATATACAGGGTGACGGTGCCGTTCGCGCCGCTCGCCGCGATATTCCACTCGAAGCAGGTCCACTTCCCCTGCGGGAACTTCATGTTGGAGCTCCCGCCGTTATCCGGGGGCGCGACATTGATCGACATCGACCCGCCCTGGGTGTTCAGCGGGCGAACGCCCTGATTGGTGATGTTCATACCGCTCGAGGCTTCGATGAAGACGTTGTGACCGTTGTTGCTCATGGGCATCATCGCGTACATCCAGACCCGTCCCCAGAGCGAATTCATGGGCGCCGGGAAGCCCTTGATCGAACGGATGAAGGTGGCGCCTGAAGCTGCCGTGAAGTGCATGTGCACGGCGTTCTTTCCGGTGTGCTGCATGGTGGACACGACCTCGACGACATTCGCCGCGACCGCACTGTCGGTTGTCCAGGCCGCGCCTAGGGTCATTCCATCTTCGAAGCCGTCGCAGAAGACGCCCGCGCAAGGGCCTGAACCGCCCGCCGGTCCGCCCCCACCTGCGGCGCCTCCGCCTGCGCCGCCCTTGGGCCCTCCGCCTCCGCCACCACCGACGGCCGCCCCTCCAGTGCTCACCGCGCCGCCAGTCCCGACGGCGCCACCGCTGCTGGCTCCTCCCGTGCTCGTATCAGCGCCGCCGGTTCCGACTGCGCCCCCCGAGCCGACGAAGCCTCCGGAGCCGACAAACGCCCCACCGCTTCCGACCGCTCCACCGGAGCTGGTCGCAGCTCCACCTGTGCCCGCACCACCGGTGCCGGTAGTCGATGAATCGTTGCTCGGCGCGCAGGCCGCCAGGGCGCAACAGGTCAGACCCAGAAAAAGCTTTCGGCCGAAGCCAGGAATAACATTGAGCATCAGGATCTCCTCAGTGGGTGATTCTCGAAAACTTCCGCTGGCAGTCAACTCAGCCCTTGGCTCATGGTGAGTCCGGCCGAAGGGACACAATGCCCCAGGCAGAATGCAGGGAGGCAGTCACTTGGTATGTCGAAGTAGGTCCTTACGGAGACTGCGCGGATTAACGAAGTGCGTCGAGCTGGCCATGAACGAGTATGGCCGGTCTCATCGAAACCACAACTCCGGACCGCACTGTCGGGGGATGTTGATCGCCAAAAGATGTTGTTAATGTGCGCGGCGATGAAAGCCCCCCTGAAGCTGATTTGCCTCGTGCTGCTTGGAGTGGTCGCGGGATGGCAAGCGGCGGCCGCGCCCGCGCCCACCAAGACGCCCCCCACCCCCGGGAACCCGCCCGCCGATGCCGCCTACCGCGATGCGGCCGCGCCCGTCGCGAACCGGGTCGCCGATCTCCTGGGACGAATGACGCCCGCGGAAAAGGTGGCGCAGCTCTTGTCGGTGAACTGGGAGCACACCCACCTGGACGAAGGCCAGACCCATTCCTTTTCGTCCGCGGCTGCGCACAAGCTGATCCCCAACGGCATCGGTGAAATCACCCGGCCGAGCGACCGTCACGACGCGCGCGGCGCGGTCGAGTTCGCGAACGCGATTCAGAAATTCTTGGTCACGCAAACGCGCCTGGGAATTCCCGCCTTGCTGCACGAGGAGGCCCTTCACGGCTTCGTCGCTCCCGCGGCGACGAGCTTTCCCCAGGCCATCGCGTTGGCGGCGACATTCGATCCCGCGCTGGTCGAAGANNTCGCGCGCGATCCGCGCTGGGGGCGCTTCGAGGAAACCTACGGCGAGGATCCCTACCTGGTCACGCGCCTGGGGGTCGCGGCGATCAACGGATTTCAAGGGCGCCGCTCCGCGCAAGCGCCCATCGACGCCGAGCACGTGCTCGCGACCGCGAAACACTTCACGGCCCATGGCACGCCCGAGGGCGGACGCAACACGGCCCCCGGCAATTTCTCGCCTCGGGTAGTCCGCGAGGTTTTCCTGCCGCCGTTCGAAGCGGCGGTCCGTGAGGCCCACGTCGAAACAGTGATGGCGAGCTACAACGAGCTCGACGGGGTGCCGTCGCACGCCAACCGCTGGTTGCTGCGCGATCTGCTGCGGGGCGAATGGAATTTCCCCGGGCTGGTCGTGTCGGATTATTTCGGCGTGGCGGAGCTCGAGCGCAAACACCACGTGGTGGCGAATCTGACCGAGGCCGGGCGCACGGCGCTCGCGGCGGGGGTGGATCTCGAATTGCCCGAGCCCGAGGGATACAAGCAGTTCGTCGACGATCTGCGCACAGGGAAGATCAGCGCCGAGGCGCTCGACCAAGCGGTTGGGCGGGTGTTGCGCGCGAAGTTTCTGGTGGGACTCTTCGAGCATCCCTACGTCGATGCCGCCGGGTCGCAGTCCGAGCGGCCGGCCGACCGGGCGCTCGCGCTGCGGGCGGCGCACGAGGCCATCGTGTTGTTGAAGAATGACGGCGGGCTGCTCCCGCTCGACCCCGCGCACATCAAGTCGATAGCGGTGATCGGGCCCAACGCGGCCACCTGTCGGCTCGGCGGCTATAGCGGTACGCCCGATCGGCCGGTGAGCGTGCTCGACGGCATCAAGGCCAAGCTGGGAGATCGGGTCAGGGTATTGTCCGCGCCCGGGTGCGGGTTGACGCTGGGAAACCGGGGCTGGAGCGACGACANNGACCTGGTCGGCAAGCAGATGGATCTGGCGCGCGCGGTGCTGGCCACAGGGCACCCCACAGTCTTGGTGTTGATCCACGGCAGCCCGCTCTCCATCCCGGAATTGGCCCGCTCGGCGCCCGCCATTCTGGATGGCTTCTATCTGGGCGAGGAGACGGGGACGGCGATTGCGGACGTGCTCTTCGGCGCGGTCAGCCCCGCGGGGCGCCTCCCGATGAGCATCCCGCGCTCCGTCGGGACGGTGCCCGCGTACTACAACTACAAGCCGTCGGCGCGGCGCCTCTACCTATCCGAGGAGCCTGGGCCACAGTGGCCGTTCGGGTTCGGCCTTTCCTACACGACGTTCCGCTACGATCACCTCGCGGTCAAGCCGGCGCGGATAGCCCCGGATGGTCACGCCACCGTCACGGTCACGGTCGCCAACACCGGCAAACGCGCGGCGGACGAGGTGGTGCAGCTGTACATCCACGACGTCGTCAGCTCCATCACGCGGCCGGTGCAAGAGCTCAAAGGCTTCCGACGCATTCACTTGAAGGCCGGCGAATCGAAGCGGGTGGAGCTGGCGATTGGTCCCGACGAGCTCTCGTTCACCGACGGGAACATGAAGCGGGTGGTCGAGCCCGGCCGATTCGAGGTGATGGTGGGGGGCAGCTCGGCCACCGCTGATCTGCGCCAGGTGAACCTGGACGTCTCCGCACCCTAGTCAGGCGCGCGGCACGGGCGCGGCGCCCGTCACTGGCATTCGAGAAAACGAATGTCGTCGACCCAGATGTCGTAGTCCTGGCCGGGTCCCACCGAAAAATCGATGGAGAGGAGCTTGCTGGGCGTCAGGGCGACCGGGCGCGGGTCGCCCCAGTACGGGGCCTGTCGCACCTCGGTGAACATCACCTTGTATTCCTTCCACTGATTCGTCAGCCCGATGTCCTTGCCGAAGTGGTTCCAGCAGGCCTTGCAAACGTGGGCGTCGTCGTGGGTGTTCACGTCGCCAATCTTGAATCGAAGCGTGGTGGCCGATCCGGGACCCGCCTTGGCCTTGAACGAGATGCCCACGTAGCGGGAAGCATCATAGAGGGCCCCCTTGCTGCTGAGCAGATTCGCCCCGAACCCGACGCCCCACGCGTCGGGGCTACTTGCGGTCTTGCCGAGCGCCCGCAACGACATCTCCGAACCGTCCGCGCCGCCCTCGCTCGGAGAAAAAGGGTCCGGGCCGAGAGTGGATCCCTTCTCGTCCTTCGTGGTCCACCAGAATCCGTCGCGGCCGCCCTCCGTGGGCAGCTGGGTGTTGTCGTCCTCGAAGTCGTCGATGGTCCCGTCGCTCGCCGGACGCGTTCCCGCGTGACACACCCGCAGATCGGCGCTGCGTCCTCCGACGATGCCCGGTGTGGCGCGTTTTTGCGACACGCCGATGCACCCAAACAACGTCGCTGCACCCGCGAACGCCAGCCCGATCAACAGCGCGACGGGTCGACGAAGCGAAAGACGAAGGGAAAGACGAAGGGAAAGCGCGACGGAACGTTCCTCGAGGTCACTCATCGGTGGCACGCATCTGTTGGGGCGCGAATATAGACCCCGCCATCGGCCCGCGAGAGAAATATTGAGCTTGAGCAACGCCCCCGGCATGGGTAGAAAGGGCCGGCCCAAAGCTGCGGCCCACATGCTCGTTCAATCACGGAACCGCCGGCCGCGCGACTGACTGGGATCCAGGTCCATCCAGAAATGCCTCACCCGAGCGAAATGACCGCGTGAGGCGCTTTCATGGAAAGAGGACCCTGGCGTTCGCGTTGTGCGCGAGCACCGCGTGTTTGCCGGGCATCTCGATCGCGGCCATCTTTCCCCATCCGCCGAGCCCGCCGGCCGGAATCGCGACACCTCCCGAGCCGATTCAAAACTCCGGCCCCGCGGGTCTGCCGTCGGCGATTCCATCCGGTCAGCCCTCGCCGGTGCCACTGCGAGCGCCCGTGCCACCCGAGGCCGCGCGCGCGCCCGCCCCCGCGACGCTCATCGCGCAATCGAAGTCCGCGGACGGCGCCGCGCCCCCGGAAGATTCAGCTCCTCGTCTGGCCGCCGACGAATTGCCCAACGCGGGTTACGTTCCGGGCTACCGCACGTACCAGGGCCTCTCGCTGTCGCCCTATGCCCCGGCGGCAATCGCGCTCCCGGGGGGCGTCACGCCCGGGTATGGGGCTCCATTGCCGCTCAACCAGTGGACGTTCGGGTGGAGCGGCTATCTGAGCGCATCCCTGCAAGAGA
>PMNO01000092.1:0-156 GCA_003161835.1 Myxococcales bacterium
CCGTTGAAGGCGGGGTCCGTGGCCACCACTTTCGATCCCGGCACGGCGGCCTTCGGGATCTGGTCCTTCACCAACCAAAGAACGACCGGCGGGTTGACCTCGGCCGGAGTGCCGGCTCCGAACGTGGGCAACGGAGACTACGTGTACTCGGAGGAT
>PMNO01000092.1:161-337 GCA_003161835.1 Myxococcales bacterium
CGTCCTCGACGTAGCCGGGAATGAGCGCGCAGTTTCGCGAGGCACATGATGCCGAGGTAAATCGGTGCGTCCCGCCACATGGAAGGGCTGGTCGCGATAATCCGCAGCGATCGCCCGGAATCGGTGTTGTTGTTGGCGCTCAGGTCCGGGAACTTTTCCTGGAACTCGTACATCCC
>PMNO01000092.1:349-11316 GCA_003161835.1 Myxococcales bacterium
AGGAAATAGGGCAGGCGCGTCCAGACCCGGTAAAATGCACGCACCAGGAAAGGACGATCTTCATACGCCACCACCGCCCGCGGCGCTGCCACGAGGATGGGTGAGTCGTCGGCCAACAAGGTGGCCACGTCGCGGATCGCCCGGGCCGAAATCTGGATGTCGGCGTCGACGTAGAACCGAGGAAACGCGGTCACGTGTTTGTCGCCCAAGTTGAGGGCGTGAATCTTTGACGGCGTCGCGCTTTCCACAACCTTGACGCTCGCGCCAAATTTGCGCGCCCGCTCGGCGGTGTCGTCCGCGCATCCGTTACAAACGACCACGATCTCGAACTCTCCAGGAAGGCTGCCGTCGAGGATCGCGGCCAACCCGCGCTCGATAACCCGTGCCTCGTTGTTGGCCGGGATCACGATGGATGCGATGGGCCGAGCCAGCGGCAAGGCAACTCGATCCTGGAAATATTCTTCCCCGGGAGACCGTGTTGCTTTTTCTCGCGTAGCTTTTTCTCGCGTCGCTCTTTCCATCGAGAAGGTCGGTTGCAATGGATTCCCCCCACACAAGAAGGCCTGACAGGTCTGAACGAAGCCCTGTCCCGCGTTGTCGTCCGCAGGCGCCACGAGTCGCGCCGCCGTGACATCCTGCAGTGGTCGTGCCGGAGACCGCGAGCCTCGGATTGTCGAGGGTTCAGCGAGGAAGTGGGGCGCCGGCGCTACGCCGCGCGATGCCACGTTACAAACGGCAGACGGTGCGTCACGGTCGCCACCGCCTAGTCGGCCCGCGCGCCACCGACCAAGCGATCCCGCAGCCCCGCCACGATCTCGAACGACCGCACGCGGGCCGCGTGGTCGAAGATCTGCGAAGTCAGGATCAGCTCGTCGGCTCCAGTCCTGCTGACCAGATTCTGAAGACTGCGAACCACGGTGTCCGCGGCGCCGATCGCAGCGCAGGCCAACACATCGTCCAGCAGGGCGGCTTGCTCGCGTGTGAGGCCCGCCGCGAACGCCTCGGCGGGAGGCGGCAGCGGCGCCGGTCGGCCGCTGCGGAGATTCACGAACGCCTGCTGCAGCGACGTCAGCAAAAATTGCGCCTCGGCATCGCTATCGGCGGCGACGGCGTTTACGCCCAGCATGACATGAGGGCGTTCCAGCATCTCGGACGGGCGAAAGGTCCGACGATACAGATCGATCGCTGGCATCAGGTGGCGGGGGGCAAAATGAGACGCGAAGGCGTAGGGCAAACCCAGCGCGGCCGCGACCTGCGCGCCCGATAGGCTTGAACCCAGAATCCAGATCGGTACGTCCGCGCCCGCCCCAGGAACCGCCCTCACCAGCTGCCCAGGCCTTGCCGGACGGAAATAGCTCATGAGCTCCACCACGTCAGCGGGGAAAGCGTCGACGTCGCCGGCCAGAGTTCGCCGCAGCGCCCGGGTGGTCAACGGGTCGGTCCCGGGCGCGCGCCCGAGGCCAAGGTCGATCCGCCCGGGAAAGAGGGCGTCGAGGGTGCCGAACTGTTCGGCGATGACNNTTTCTGAAAGCTTGCGCGGCGTCGCCCCCTTGCACTATGGGAGCCAGGTCGAGCACCGAGAGTGGAATCACACGAGTCAGCATGACCTCCACACGGCCGCGCGCAAGGCCGGTGAGGACGATCGATGCTCGTAAACCGCCCTCTAGGGAGTTGGCCCGGCCGCCAACTCGCGCCGAACCTGGGCCACGGTCTGATTGTCGTGAGCGCGATCGGCGGCAACGTAGAGGTTCAGTAGAACCAAGAGCTCCCTGCGCTGCCCAGCGGTCACGCGCGACCCATTCGTCTTGCTCCTCGGTGACGGGTCCCGATCCTCGGTGGCCTTCCTCGGGGGACCCGAGCTATCCGGATTCGCCCCGTTCGCCTCGTGCGTGCGGGCGGACCGCTGCCCGGCTTGCTGCGCTTTTCTCGTCTCCGCCTCGATTTCCCTGTTGAGGGCCTTGTCACGCTTCTCCTCGCACCCTTTGGGCTCACACTCACCGGGGCAACCACATTTTGCCTTTTTCCCACACAGGCAAGCCCCCGCCCCGTCCTGATAGCAGCCACAGGAGTTTGGCGCGCCCTCGGCGGCGGTGACCACGCGGCCACCCGGCCACCCATCGAGGACAACCACGAACAGGAACCCGGACACGCACGCGGTGGCGATACGAGCCAGGCGGCCGCGCATCCGCTCAACGGATGCGCCGGGACGCAGATGCTTTTCCACCGTTCGCTCTCCCTCGTCAGACAAAGTGCAATGACACTTACCGAACTAGTGCCGTGTACTCAAACTTTTCTGCTCACTTTTCGGGCGGCGCGGATTTTCGGAACGGAATTGCCCGACGCTGCGTTCTGGTCTATGCGTGAAGACCCATGCCAACCTGCGGCGCGTTCCCGAGCAGGCGATGCGCGAGGGGGCCCGCGAGAAGCTGGGGCGTGTGCCCGCGGCAGCAAAAACGGCCCCCACGACGGCGGCCCCGGCGGTCATGAGACCAGCGACCACCTTCCTCGTCGAGGCCCTCGTTCACGTCGACGCCCTACACAACTACGCGCGCTACCTGGCACGACACGACGCCGACGCGGAAGAACTGGTGCAGGAGACCTATGCCAGGGCCTTGGCGGGCGCGCGCGCGTTCGTGGCCGGAAACGTCAAGGCCTGGCTGTTCCGCATCCTGCGCAATACGTTCATTGACGGCTATCGCCGACGACGCGACGAGCAGGCCCTCGAGGAGGTCGACCTGTCGCAGGGCGCGGATGAGCAGGAGCTGCTGCGCGACGACTGGGAGCTCGACCGTCTGCGCGGGATCGTGGCGCAAGACATCGAGGCCGCGCTGGTGGGTCTGTCGGAGCAGGCGCGCACCATCGTGCTCCTGGACGTCGAAGGATTTACCGAGAGCGAAATCGCCGAAGTGATGGGCTGTCCGATCGGCACAATCAAGTCGCGGATGTCCCGCGCCCGGGTGCTGCTGCGCCTGCGCCTCAAGGAGTATGCGAGGTAGAGATGGACTGCACCGGTGTACGCGCACTCTTGAACGACTATGGCGCGGGCCGGATCGACCCTGCCCGCCGGGCCGCGGTGGCGGCCCATCTGGCGGGCTGTGAGGCGTGTCGGCGCGCCCTGGCGGTCGAGTCGGCGCTGACGGCGGCCCTCGGCCGACAGCTACCGCGATATCCGGCGTCCGAGGCGCTCAGGGATCGTCTGCGGCACTCATTGGGCCGAGACGTCGCGGTCGAGGNNCGCCGTCGGGAAGGACTCCTCGGTCGCGCGGTTGGGCCGTGCCGGTCGCGAGCGCGTGCGCCGCGGCGGCTCTGGCGGTGGTGGTCACACGCATGACCGACCCCGGGCTGACCCGCGCGACCGCGGATCTGGCCAGTGAGGTGGTCAACGATCACCTGCGGGTCGTGACCAGCGCCCATCCCATCGACATCGAGAGCGGCGGCATTCACCAGGTCAAACCGTGGTTCAGCGGCCGCCTCGACTTCGCGCCGCGCGTGACCTTCTCGGGCGACGCGGATTTTCCGCTTCTCGGCGGCAGCGTGGGCTACGTTCACGAACGAAAGGCGGCGGTGTTTCACTTTCGGCGGCACTTGCACGCGATCACCCTGCTGGTCTTTCCCGCCGACGGCCTGCCCTGGTCCGAGCGCGATGGCAGACGCCTGGGACGGTTGTCCATCTCGGAGCGGTTGTCGCGCGGATTCTCGGTCCTGTTGTGGCGAGACGACGGCCTCGGATACGCGTTGGTGTCAGACGTGAATCGCGTGGACCTCGAGACGCTGGCGACAAGAATCAACGCGCCTCCATAACCAGCGGTGGAACGAATCGCCGCACCGGCCGTTCTACACATCAGGAGGTCCCACATGTCGTTTCAAGAAGCGCGCCGTGACATTCTGAGGCTGATGGGCGTCGGGGGGGTCGTGTTCGCATCCGGACTCGCCGGCGCGGCCGGTAAGTCGAGCAAGAAGTCACGCGCCGACGAAGATTTCTTCTTCCTGCAGCTCTCCGACACCCACTGGGGATATACCGGGGTGGCGAACCCGCAGGGCGCCGCGACCCTGCCCAAGGTCGTCCAGACCATCAACGGGGTCAACGTTCAGCCGGACTTCATCGTGTTCACCGGCGATCTGACTCATACCACCGACGACGACGCCATCCGCCGCAAGCGCCTCACCGAATTCAAGGGCATCGCCTCCGGGCTCAAGTCCCAGACCCGGTATTTTCTGCCTGGCGAGCACGATGCCGCCAAGGACGAGGGCCGTGCCTACCGGGATCTCCTCGGCCACACCCACTACACGTTCGACCACAAGGGGGTGCACTTCGTCGCGCTCGACAACGTCTCGGATCCCGCCGGCGCGGTCGGCAACGCCCAGATCGATTGGCTGGCCGCGGACCTCAAGAAGGTGGATCGAGACGCGCGTATCGTGGTGCTCACGCACCGGCCGCTCTTCGACCTTCAGCCCGACTGGGATTGGGCGACCAAGGACGGGAGCAAAGTCGTCGACGTCCTCCTCGGGCACAAGAACGTGACTGTTTTTTACGGTCACATTCACCAGGAGAACCACCACACGACCGAACATATCGCGCACCACGCGGCGCGCTCGCTGATCTTCCCTCTGCCGGCGCCGGGCTCGGTGCCCAAGAAGGCGCCGCTGCCCTGGGATCCGGCGGCTCCCTTCAAAGGCATCGGATACCGTCAAGTCGCGGTGGACACCACCACCGCCCCGCCACGCCTGACCGAGCGGTCGGTGGACGGCGCCTGACTGAAGGTCACTTCACCGAGAGCAGACCCTCGACCGGCAACACGAACGTGCCGCTCGCAGGACCGTAGCCCACCGCGACCCGCCCGAACGATCCGGCGTCGAACCAGGCCGTACCCTCGGCCGTGAACGGAATGGCGAACGAGATTGTGCGTCCCGCGCGCAGCTCGCCGACGGATTGCAACGCCAGTTCCTTCAGGGTCTCCAAGATGAGGCCAGGACCAAAACTGAACCGCACCGTGACGTCCAGATCGGCGGATGCGGAGACTTGCGGGGCCGTGAAAGACAGCGGCTGCCCCGCGGCCGCGGCCAGGCCGTTCGAGATGATGAAATTGGCGGTCGCGTTTCCAAAATCCGAAAGCGAACGAATGTCCCGCGACGATGCCTGGCAGGAGCTCGCGTTCGGCGAAGGATTGCAGCCGACCTGTCCCGCGGCGCACAAGTGCACGCAAGAGGCGCCCAGGCGCTGATTCGTTGCAGCGGGAAAGGCCGTTATCGAAGTGAGTACGTCGCCCAGCGGGAGGGGAATGTTGTTCGGGTTCCTCACCTTCAGGCTGACGTCGAACGCGACCTCCATCTCGGTGGGCGTGGGTCGCCCCCCAAAGAGCCCTTGGCACAGCAAGGCCGAGCCACCCGAGAACCCGAACGGCGGGGGCACGATGTCCGGACAGTAGAACGCCGCCAACTTCTTCTGCCCCGGCGCCTGGACCAAGGTGGCGCCCTGGTAGATGACCGTTGGAGGCGTGATGCCGGCGGCACCGGTGGGGATGGCCAGGCTATTGAGCGCGGCACAACCGTGCCCCGATGCCGCCCAAATCGCCAGGGCCGAGGCAACCCACGTCAGGCGGAANNCTGTCGCTGCGGCGCCCCCGGCCGTACCCGCGCCGCCGCCGCTGTTGTCCGAGAGATCGGAGAGCTTGAGTGTGCTGCATCCGGGCAGAACGGCGAGAGTCTGGTTGAAGGCCGCGATGGAATCCTTCATGCACGCCGAGTATTGCGCCACGGTCGCGGTACAGGTGGCGGGGATCGCGTCGCAGGTGTCATCCGTGTTCGCCGGAGCCGAGAGGCACGGCGTGTATATCGCCATGCAGGCGGCGCGCGCCTCGGCATCAGTCGTGGGGGCGGAGAAGGACGCGCTGAAAACGGCCGCGAACTTACAGGCATTGGCCTGCGACACGACGGCGCTGGCGTAGCTGCCAGAGTCCGTGCACAGCTTCGCGGCCTCCGCCGCGCTGAGGGAGTTCAGAGCCCTGCTCCCGCTCAGCGAAGTGACCTCGCCCGATCCCGCTGCGCCGCCTCCGCTGCTGCTACCGCAGCCCGCAGCAAACCACACGCCGACAACCAAAGCACCCAGATAGTCCAAACGCCGCTTTGACATTTTCACCCCGCGCCCGAGTTAAGAGGTTAAGAAGTAGACGCACTCACCGGTGATTGTCAGGCCAATCGCGGCTGCCGTAAAGTTTGGCGAGCGGGACGCGTGGGACGAAACTTCGAACGAAACGGGCGGACCCTGCCGTGAATGGACAGTCGGTCCCACCCGGTTGCCGCCGCCTTCCGCGTCAGGCGGGGGCGTGAATCAGTTTGGGCTGGGGCATCGGGGCGGCTGCGATGTGAGGGGACGTTCTGGCCTGTAGCATGGGAGCGAACGCGTCCCGGTATGCCCACGCAAGGTAGAACTCGGACACCAGCACCAGGCTGACCACAACATAGTTTCCCGGGGCCAAAAACAGGTGAAAGGCCACGATGTTCACGATGACGGGGGCCAGGAGCGCCAACGCGAGCGGGACGAACAAGCCGCTCAGGAGCAAGGCGCCGCTCAATACCTGGGTGCCGCTGACCAAGAAGAACAAATAGCCGCTTGCTGCAAGCGCGCCCAAGAGAGCCCCGGCCGGCCCCGCCATCGGCGGTTGCGGAAGGAAGTGTAGGAAGCCGTTCAAGCCAAATACGAGGAAGATCAGGCCGAGGACGATGCGGGCGGCGACGGGAAGTATTCGAAGAATGGCTTTCACGGGGACTCCTTGGTTGGGTTGGCGGGCTTGACCGGGCAGCGCCCGGATGCCTTCCGACCCAGGTGGGCAAGATGCTGGCGGGGTCGTTTGCGACCTCGTGCGTTCAAATTCCGCACGCCGAAACAATTCACGTTTCGTGCCGGCCCAGGATCGCCCGCGATCGCCCGAAACGGCGCCTCAATCTCGCTCGCGGCAGCGCCAAGGCGTGTACGCCACCAGACCATTGGGTGCCCGATGGTAACGGCGGCGCCACGTGCCCCCCCTCGACGAGCCCCGCGACGGGTGGCCTGGGGCTCGCGCCCTATCCGCCCGCGACCAGCTTTTCGAGGAGCCGGCAGAGCTGGGCGTGCTCTGATCGCGTCAGTCGAGACGCGATCGGCTCCAGGCCCGCCAACATGTGTGGCTGGGCTCGGGCAAGGAGAGCCGCGCCGGCGGGGGTCGCCGTGACGAGGACGCGCCGTTTGTCATCCGGGTCGCGCTCTCGCCGGACGAGGCCCTTCGACTCCAGCTCGATGACGATCCGACACAGCGCCGAGGGCTCGAGCTCGATCTTACGCGCGAGGTCGAGCTGATTGAGCGCGCCCTCGTCGACGACACGCTTGATGATCTGGATGACAGGGAGGGACGTGCCGAGGGGCGCCAGGCGCTCCCGCAGGGCATTCGTCATCTGACGACGTGCCCTCTTGATGAGCCTGGCCACAACGTACGCGGAGGGCTCGCGCCTGGCCACAACGTCATGCTAGGAACAATCGTTGCGATGTCAATCATTACCGGTGCGAAAGCCTGTAACCCACCCCGCGCGGGCGACATCGATTGTTCCAGCACACACCCGACACGCGAGCTGCCCTTGACGTACCTTCTGCCTATACCCGGAGCCCCCCCGATGAACGTTTCGCGTCACGTAGCCCAGCGTGTCCCCGCGGGGCTGGGAGGGATGGCGGGTCTGGTCGCGGCTCTCGTCTGGGCACTCGTCGCGGCTCTCGTCGGGTGTCAGCCGGAGGTGGCCAAGCCGGCGCCGCCGCCCCCGACGGTCACTGTCGCGCCCGCCGCGCGGCAAGAGGTTGCGCTCTACAACGAGGCGGTCGGGAACCTGGACGGCTACGTCAACGCGGAGATCCGCGTGCGGGCGCGGGGCATCCTGCAGGCGCAACGCTACAAGGACGGAGCGACAGTCCGGCAGGGGCAGGTCCTCTTCGCCATAGACCCCGCCGAATATCGAGCGGCGCTCGACCTGGCCATGGCCGCGGTGGCGCGTGCGGAGACCGCGGCGACCCACAACCGCGCGCAGCTTGCCCGCCGCAAGGATCTTGGCGCCGCCCGTGTCGTGAGCCAGCAGGAGCTCGAGGACGCCGAAGCGGCTGCGCGCGACGCGGAGGACCAGGTACGCGCCGCGACGGCGCAGCTCCGACAGGCGCAACTGAACCTTTCTTACACGGATATCCGCACCCCCGTCACGGGCATCGCGGGCCTCGCCCAGGTGCGGGTCGGCAACCTCGTGGGCCAGGACGGGCCCACCTTGCTCACGACCGTGTCGCAGGTCGATCCCATGCGGGTGAATTTCCCGCTCGGCGAAAGCGACTACGTGCGCGCGGCCGAGCGGCTCAAGCAGCTCGCTGGCCGGGACCTGGCCTGGGCGCGGGCGCGGTTCACGAAGCTCGACGAGGCCCAGGCTGCGGGCCAGAAGCTCGACGACGACAGCCTCGAGCTCGTCCTGTCCGACGGGAGCGTCTACCCGCACCGCGGCGTCATCGTCGCGGTCAACCGACAGGTCGACGCGACCACGGGCACGATCCAGCTGCAGGCGCTCTTCCCGAATCCGGCGAATCTCCTGCGTCCGGGGCAGTTCGGGCGCGTGCGCCTGCGTCGCCGCGATGTCGGCGCGACCGCGCTCGTCGTTCCCGAGAAAGCCCTGGTCCAGGTGCAGGGGACGTACGCGCTCGCCGTCGTGGGCGCCGACAACAAGGTCAAGCTCAAGCGGGTCGAGGTCGGGCCTTCCACGGGCGCGTCGCGCATCGTCACGTCGGGTGTCGAGGAGGGCGAGCGCGTCGTCGTCGATGGTGTGCAGAAAGTCAACGATGGCACGATCGTCGTCGTCAAGGCGAGCGCGGCCCCTCCGGTGGCCGCGGTGCCCGCCGCCGCGCCGAAGCGGAACTAGGAGCCGCCCGTGATTTCGGCCTTCTTCATCCGCCGCCCCATCGTCGCGATCGTCATTGCGATCGTGACGATCCTGCTCGGCGCCGTGTCGCTCGTGGGGCTGCCCATCGCGCAGTTCCCGCAGATCATTCCGCCGCAGATCATCCTGACCACGGCATTCACGGGCGCGGATGCGCAGACGATCGAGCAATCGGTGGCCACGCCCATCGAACAGCAGGTCAACGGCGTCGACAACATGTTGTACATCCAGTCGACGAATGCCAACGACGGCACGATGACCCAGCAAGTGACGTTCGACGTCGGCACGAACATAGACATCGACAACGTCCTGGTGCAGAACCGCTTTTCGCAGGCGCAGACCTACTTGCCCCAGGACGTCAAGAACTTCGGCGTCACGATCAAGAAGTCGCTCGCCTTTCCGCTCATCGTGATCTCGCTGTACGCGGTGGACGGCCGCTACAACGCTTCCTTCCTCACGAACTACGCCATCATCAACATCAACGACGCGCTCCTGCGCATTCGCGGCGTCGGCGATATCCGCAACCTCGGTGCGTCGGACTACGCGATGCGGGTNNGTGCGGTCACAGAACGTCGTCAACCCCGCGGGCCAGGTGGGTGCCGAGCCGGCGCCCGCCGGTCAGCAATTCACGTACACAGTGCGCGCGCAAGGCCGCCTGGTCACACCCGAGGAGTTCTCCGATGTCATCGTACGCGCCAACCCGGACGGCTCGCTCGTTCGCGTGCGCGACGTCGCCCGCGTCGAGATGGGCTCGCTGAACTACGCGCAGGAGGGCGCCTTCAACGGCCGGCCCGCGGGCATCGTCGCGGCCTTCCAGCTCCCCGGCTCGAACGCACTCGACGTCGCGTCGTCGGTGCGCGCGACGATGGAGACCCTGAAGAAGCACTTCCCGCCGGGCATGGACTACAAGGTCACGCTCGATACCACGGCACCCGTGAAGGCGGGCATCGAGGAGATCCTCGTCACCCTGGCCGAGGCCATCGGTCTCGTGGTCCTGGTCGTCTTCGTGTTCCTCCAGAGCTGGCGCGCGACGCTCATCCCGCTGCTCACGGTTCCCGTCTCGCTCATCGGCGTGTTCGCGGTGTTCCCGTTCCTCGGCTTTTCGATCAACACGCTGTCGCTGTTCGCGCTCGTCCTCGCGATCGGGCTGGTCGTCGACGATGCCATCGTGGTCGTCGAGTCGATCGGGCGTCGCCTCGAGCAGGGCGACGCTCCGGCGGTGGCCGCCGCTTCGAGCACTCGCAACGAGTACTCCGGGGTGCGCGTGTAACCGTCGAAGAAATGCTCGGCGTCGTAGANNCCCAAGGGGCCCCTCGGCCGGCTCGGCCGGGGCTTCAACCGGATCTTCGAGCGCGCGACCCGAGGCTACATCAGCGTGAACGCGCGTCTCGTCCGCAAGCTCGCCATTCCGCTCGTTCTCCTGGTGGCCGTCGCCGGGGTCTCTNNACGATCGCGGGGTACAGCTTCTTCACGCGCTCGGCCGCCAGCTACGCGGGCACGGGATTCATCGGCTTCGCGCCGTGGAAAGAGCGTGACCGCCCCGATCTGACCGCGAAGGCGATCGTGGGCAAGCTCAATGCCGAGTTCGGGAAGATCTCCGAGGCACGCGTGTTCGCCCTGCTGCCGCCGGCCATCCCCGGCATCAGCGCCGCCGGCGGTTTCAGCCTGTTCCTGCAAGACCGCAGCGGCGGCACGGTGGCCTTCCTCGCCGAGAACGTGAAGCGATTCGTCGACGCCGCCCGCAAACGCCCCGAGCTTCAGAACATCAACCCGAACTTCTCCCCGGCGGTGCCGCAGATCTTCGCCGAGATCGACAAGGAGAAGGCCATGAAGCAGGGCGTGCCCATCAGCGACGTCTACGCCGCGCTCCAGGCCTTCATGGGCGGCTCGTACGTCAACGACTTCACGCGCTTCTCCAGGCAGTGGAAGGTGTTCGTGCAGGCCGAGCCGGCCTTCCGGCAGACGCCCGACAGCCTCAAGGATTTCTACGTCCGCAACTCCAAGAGCGAGATGGTGCCGCTGTCGGCGTTCGT